>JAYUFG010000045.1:0-2809 GCA_043738845.1 Planctomycetaceae bacterium | reverse complement strand
GGGTCGCGGCCGAAAGTCAACATGGTTGGGAGTTGGGCCAGAAATGGATCGAGTCGAAAAAGGAACTTGTCGCGACCGCCGGCTGGTCCACGCTGACGAGTCTCGTGGCGATTAAACCCGACGAGGAGCTAGAACTCGCTGAGTTGAAAAAACTGGTCGGCCGAGTTGGCAAGACGATTCACGATCAACCGAATCGCGTGCGAAGTGCGATGAACCTGTTTCTGATCTCGGTCGGGTCGTATGTCAAGTCGCTCACCGACTTGGCGATCAAGACGGCGGAAAAGATCGGAACGGTCGAAGTCGATGTGGGCGACACCGACTGCAAAGTCCCCGCCGCCGCTGATTACATCCGCAAAGTGATCGTTCACGGATCGCACGGCAAAAAAAGAAAGACCGCCAAGTGTTGAGCGAGTACAATGGTCGTTAAGGACTTTCGCGACCATCCATCACTACTCTGGTAAAATATCGCAATCAGAATTGTTTCACCTCTCTTCGCTTACACATCGGAATTTTGCCATGACACACGAATTTGATCGGCGGCAGTTCTTGGAAACGGCAAGCAAATTGACAGCCATCGGTTTGACCGTCGCCAGTGGCAGAGGAGTCCTTGCTGCCGATGACAAATCTCCCGACAAAGAAAAGGGAACGGAAAAATCTGCCGATACTCCCGCCAATACGATCACGCTCGGGATCATGGGCATCAATTCTCGCGGCACCGATTTGGCAAAAGGTTTTCTCAAACTGCCTAATTGCAAAATCACTTACGTTGCCGATGTGGACGAACGAGCGCGGACGAAAGGGGCCGACCTGATCGAGACGACCAGTGGCAAACGACCGACCGAGGTCGTTGACTTTCGTAAAATCCTCGACGACCAATCGGTCGATGCGCTGGTGATCGCCGCACCGGATCATTGGCACGCTCCCGCCGCAATCTTGGCTTGTGCGGCGAAGAAGCACGTCTATGTCGAAAAGCCCTGTTGCCACAATCCGCACGAAGGAGAAGTACTCGTCGCCGCAGCCCGTAAACAGGATCGCGTCGTCACGATGGGCACTCAGCGACGAAGTTTCCCTTCAATTCAAGAAGCGATTGAGAAAGTTCGCGGCGGCACGATTGGCAAGGTGCTGTATGCTCGCTGCTGGTACGACAATCGTCGGGCGTCGATTGGTCATGGTAAAGAGTCGCCCGTTCCGGCGGGTCTCGATTATACGTTGTGGCAAGGGCCAGCACCCGAACGACCGTTTCGCGACAATATCTTGCCCTACAATTGGCATTGGTTTTGGCATTGGGGGACGGGCGAGTTGGGCAACAACGGCGTTCATGCACTCGACGTCTGTCGCTGGGGGCTGAATGTCGATTATCCCAAGCGAGTCACATCGGCGGGAGGAAAGTATCGCCATGACGACGACCAAGAAACGCCTGACACGAACATTGTCACGTTTGACTTCGGCGACAAGGCAATCACTTGGGAAGGTTTAAGCTGGAGTCCGCGCGGCTGGGAAGGGGACTCGTTCGGTATGACGTTTCACGGGACAGAGGGGACGATCGCGATCACGAAAGACGGTTATAAAGTTTACGATCCGAAGAACAAAGAGACTTTTGCGAACAAGGGGGAAGGGAACGAAGGTTTGCACTTCGAAAATTTTTTGCAGTCAATTCGCGAGCACCGCCGCCCCGCCGCCGATATCGAGGAAGGTTACAAAACGACGCTGCTGTGCCATTTGGGCAACATTGCCCACCGCGTCGGACGGGTACTGAACACGGATCCGACCAATGGCCACATTCAGAACGACGCCGAAGCCGCAGCCTTGTGGAAACGCGAGTATCGGCCGGGCTGGGAACCGAAAGCTTAAGGCCCATCGCCACAATTCCCAAAAATTGGCAATGCCCTTGAGGTAGTGCTTGCGCTTTGTTTTTCTGGAGCGACGGGCCCGACAAGGGCTGAAAAAGGAATATTTTCGACATTTTTTGCGGGTTTTCTCCCGGCGGATGTTCTGGTAGAATGTCTCGCGACAGGCGAACTTCGGTCCAGTTAAACCTGTCGAGATTTTCTTGCAGGTCGTTCGATGGACATCAGAACATGTTGGTCACGCCCTGTTTTGGTCAGATAGCTCAGCTGGTAGAGCAATGGACTGAAAATCCATGTGTCGCCGGTTCGATCCCGGCTCTGACCACTTTTGATAAGTGGTTGTGGGTTTAGTATTTAAGGAAAATTTTCGAAGTCGTCTCCCTATTTGCGAAATCGACGCGAGAAGGAAGACGGCGGCCAAAATTCAGGTTGAGAGATCACCTGAGAGGCTGGCATGAAAGAGTATGAAACGGCATCTGCTGCCGATGTAACGCTCGCTGAATGAACGGGTGCTGGGCTGCGATGCTAAGGCCGTTCGTTAAGGGCTGGCCGACTTGGAGGCAGCGGAAGAACTCGACGCCGAACGGCCTCGAAAAAGGACGGCATCTGCTGCCGATGCAACGCTCGCTGAATGAACGGGTGCTGGGCTGCGATGCTAAGACCGTTCGTTAAGGGCTGGCCGACTTGGAGGCAACGGAAGAACTCGACGCCGAACGGCCTCGAAAAAGGGGGGGACGCAAACTGTTGATCGAGACTCACCTTAGCAGCTCGATATCTTTCGGCAATTCTTAGCTTTCGGCAATTTTTGCGTGACGACACGGGCGACGTAACCGTCCGCCTGTGCATCACGATCTATCAAACCGGTCGCCGCTACGAGGCTGTTACTTTTTGTTGGTGGCGAGTGAAAACTGGATTGCGGCGACCGATCATGACGATTTTTTTTTGAAAGTGCCGGGTTTACT
>JAYUFG010000044.1:0-2815 GCA_043738845.1 Planctomycetaceae bacterium | reverse complement strand
CTGGCAATACCCCAACGCCCCGATCTCGACGATCACGAACAGCCAGGTGACCCAGTGGAGTCGATACCAGCGGCGGGTGGGTGCGGTCGGTGGTTCAGATGTCATCGTTGCACTGTAGCAAAATTGGCGGCAAACGGCCAATGTTCGTTGCGATTAGGGTGTGGCGAAATGGGCTGTTGGTTGGCCCGGTGCAACTTTCGTTGGTGATTTACCGTAAAGACACGAAGAGTGCGCTAGGAGGAGCGGGTGTTTCATGCGAGTTCGGTTGGCGAATTTGGCCCACTCATTTTTCCATTATTGCCCAACGTCGCGACAGTTATCTATGCGCCAGTCCTAACCGACTCGGGTTGCCCGCCGAAAGACTCCCCAATCGGCCACCCATCGGATAGGCTGACAGAGGTTCTGGCGGCAATTTCTGGTCATCCATTCGTTGGTTCGTTGAAATCCTGGCACCCATGTACGTACTCGAAAATCCCGTCATGCAGCGCGAGCTGCTCGTGAACCTGCGGATGAAGCGGGCGTTCTTTCTGTTGTTCTTTTTTAATGCGGTGCTGGCGGCGGTCGTGTACTTTGCGTGGCCCCAGGAACGACAAGTCGATCTGACGGAGAACTCCAAACAGACGGAGAAAACGAAGCGGCTGGTCAATCTGTTCTTTCTCGGTCAGTATCTCCTCGCGGCACTGATGTCGCCCAGCTTTGCGGCCGGTTCGTTGACGGGTGAAAAAGAACGGAAGACCTACGAGATGTTGCTCGCGAGTCCTCTTCGGCCCGCCGCGATTGTGTTGGGAAAATTACTGGCGTCGCTTGCCCACTTGGCGATTTTGATTTTTACGTCGTTGCCCATCGTGATGTTATGTTTGCCGCTGGGGGGCG
The DNA here is from genome assembly GCA_043738845.1 of Planctomycetaceae bacterium. Lineage (GTDB taxonomy): Bacteria > Planctomycetota > Planctomycetia > Pirellulales > DASRSE01 > DASRSE01. Next base: position 1,942 of record JAYUFG010000044.1, on the reverse strand, counting down.
TTTCACTCTATGAAGTTTTGGCAATGTATTTGGCACTCATGCTCAGCGTCTCGACGTTTGGCATGATTAGTCTGGCGTGCAGTAGCTTTTTTCAACGAACGGCTGGCTCGCTCGTCGTTTCCTACCTCTTGATACTGCCGTTGGCATTGCTCGGCGTGCTGTTTTGGAATTCGTTCGGAAGTGAGGGACGCTTACGGTTTTTCATGGCCGTGACCGTGGTGCCCGGGGTCTGCTTGACGATCATCGTCGTCCTGTTTGGGAACACGATTCGCCGGCTGCTGCATCCGCCCGACGTGGGCAGCGAGGGAAAAGAAGTCGTCGATGTCGAGCAAGAGGTAAAGCAATCGCTGGGCTTGGTCATTCAACGCGATCAGTTTCCCGACCGGCTGTTTGCCCCGGCGAAGCGACATGATCTATTGCCCGACGGGGCAAATCCTGTTTTCGATAAGGAAATGCGGAGCGAGATTTTCAGCCAAGGAACGCTGATGCTCCGCGTCGTGATTCAGGTCAGCATGATGTTGGCAATTCCGCTGATGGCTCTCTGTTTATTCATCTATCCCGTTTGGGCACCGTGGTACGTGTGTTACGCGATTTTGTTCAACATGCTCGTCGGTCCGGTTTTTTCCGCAGGCAGCGTCACGAGCGAACGCGAACGAGAGACGCTTGATCTATTGCTCACGACGATCATTTCGCCTTGGCAAATTTTGTGGGGAAAGTTGATCTCGGGCCTAAGGGTGTCGAGCGTGTTGACCAGTTTCTTATTGTGGCCATTGATTTTGGCTTGTCTCATGCCCGTCGGTTTTCTCAGCAATCTCGGCGCGGTCGGGGCGTACTTGTTGTTGGTGGCGATCACTTGCGTGACAACGGCGACGATTGCCCTGTTTTGCTCGGTCTTATTCCGCAAGACTTCAGTCAGTTTGATGACGACCTATTTCACGATTGTCGTTTTGTTTACGACCCCGCTGGCGATGCAGTTTTTCGCGGAAACTTTTTTCCCCGGCACACCCGAGGCGGCGGTTATCGAAAAAGTTGGCGTGGTTAGTCCGTTTGCTGCGGCGTCGTCGATTCCGCTACACCTGACGGGACGGCTCGGCGACAATAACTATTCCGAGCCAACCCACCAGGGCGACGAGGACCGTAAAACATTTAAGTTTTTCTACGTTCACATTGTCTATCAGGTCATGCTCGATGTGTCGCTGTTGGCAATTATGATTTATCTCTTCAATACCCGGTGGAGAGTCAGCACCTGACGGCGGATATTCACTTGTCAAAGCCGTTCTTGATCCGAAAACCGTTAAGGTTTAGCTGTTGGAAGTCTTTGAAACCGCCCCGGCTGGGGTGGAGGACGTATCGCGTCGTCAAGGGCATTCCTATCGAAAACATACGGTTCGTCAAAGTTGATCCCCTGCGTACGTAGCAGTTCCAATAATTTCAATTCACAATCCTGAAGACGATGGTGTTCGGACGCCTAAGCGATGAACCGCTGCGAACGATTCCATCTCCCCTCCTGGCACCTGGTGGATTTCGGATAAATTCCACGGATTTTACGGCATACCGCTTCACCCTGTCATTAAAAGATTTCCACCGTCCAGCGGGCCGTGTAATTATCAATCACTCGCCGAATGTCATCGACTGTTTCAATCGACAAAGTGGTAATCAACAGCCAGCACACATCGGTGCCGTCACCCGGCCCGCCGACTTCCTCGACCAGTACCACGCTGTGCGTCACCGACGGCAGAGGGGACCGCGCGTGCTCAGATACTCGGCACGGCGACCGGACCCGTGTCCTGCGCGAGCGTCTCGTTCCAGCCTTCGCAGGCCGCATGGGTGCTGGCTTCCGGGTTCTTCGCTCAGGCGTCGATCACCTTTACGCTCCGGTTGTTCAAACGTTTGTCGCCCAGGTCGATCCCGTTCAACTCTTCGGAAATTCCTTCACACATCA
>JAYUFG010000043.1:0-7428 GCA_043738845.1 Planctomycetaceae bacterium | reverse complement strand
GCTAGCGAATCAAAAAACCCAGGTTTCCACAACCAACCTGGACTTTCTAATCTCCACTGCAATAATTGAGCCACTCACCGACATGCAATCGCCCTGGGTCGGTGGGTTACTCTTGCGTCTGGCTAATCAGGAGTGCTGCGATGTTCGCTCAGGTTGCAAAAATCTTGTGGGATGTAGTCTCGCCTACCGCGATCTCGCGGGCGGCGTTTTCCCGTTTCATCCGTTCGCCCATCCGGTTTTCGCGGGCGAATCTTCCGCTCCCGCATATCATCTCCAGTCTGCGGCATCGCCCGCCGCCGTTCCGCCCTGTTGCTCCCGCTCGCACTGCCGTTCGCACTGCCGTTCGTCCCGCCGCACTTCCCTCCCGCTGCGGGTACGCCTTCGGCAGTGGGTCAGGCGCGTCGCAGGTGCGATTCTCATGCGGTGTTCGTCGTTATTGCAAATTCGTGAGAGGGTTTGTCGTGTCACGTTTTGACTTTCTTTTTGCCGCTTTGATTCGTTGGAAGTTTTAACGCCGGTTTTTTCCTTCGTACCTTTCTTTCCACCATTTCACCGTCATGCCTTCGCCCGCCTCGGACAACCTGTCGCCCGACACTCCGCCACCGCCGGGTGGTGTTCCCACCGCTTCCGTGCGGAAACGGTGGCGTTTTCAATATAGCTTGCGGACGCTGTTCGTGGTCGTCACGCTGTCGGCGATTGTAACGTATTGGGTGACTCACCATCTCTGGCTGCTACTTGATGAAGAACACACAATCGCCGATGTGATGGCAACCAACAGTTCTCGCAATGACGGGTTTAGCTACTATAGTCGCGACAATCCGGGGCACCCACTTCCAGAAAGCGGTATTTTCCGCAGCCTTGATGACATCTTACGCCCCAACCACAAATACGTTCAAGTTGCTCAATTTGGCATTTTGGAGCATGAAATTGAGACGGTGCGTTCGGAAAAGCTGAAGAGCGGACTACAGCTACCGCCCCAAATCACGAACGGTTTCGATTTTTCCAAACTTGGGACGATTCGATATGTCGACTTTCTGCAAATCCACAGCCCACGGTTCGATGACGCTCAATGTGTGCATTTGAGAGGTCTGATGTACCTGCACGCCGTTGATTTCGATTTCACGTCAATCACGGGCGAGGGCTTGGACAACATTCCGTGTCCGGAAAAGGTCACCGATCTTTTTGTAAGTATTCCCACTTGGACCGACAGTGACTTGGCTCACGTAAAGCGGTTCATTAACCTTCGCGGGTTGATACTGTGTGGAACACAAGTCTCCTTCCAAGGCCTGCGGCAACTTAGTTCTTTGAGTAAATTACAAGACCTTGGACTTGACCATTGCCCGAACCTTAAACAAGGTAACGGTGGAGTTCGCGATCTGTGCGAACTAAAAAAACTACACTTAGTGTCAATGGATAGTTTCGGATTGACCGAGGAGGACCGTGACGAGATCAAATTGCACGAAGACGACATTAAATTTGTGATTGACCGTATTTGGATTAGGCCGCCGAAGGACAATAACTAAAGAAGGGAACTCGTGTACACCTTGCAACGGGTGGGGTGAGGTGGTTGCGTTTTGTGAACATTCGATACAGATTCTTTTATGCCGAAAGGGCTGAACTATGGGACTTCTCAAGCTAATTTCGTCGTTAATCGGTATGTCACCAACTCGAAAACCAAAACGGAAAAACGCACCGGCCCGTCAGCCGCGAGGTTGTGGGATCGAGTTGCTTGAAGAACGAAGGATGATGTCCAGTGTTTACTTGGATTTTGGGACCGGCCCCGTTCCAGGGGCCTTCGCCACATTGCTAAACAAAGAGTATCTACTTGCTGCGACTACACCAATTACGACGACTCAAGCATCGAACGTGGCTAATTACATTGTCGCCGAGCTTAATCGCGTTTATGCCGGACATAGCCTGACGTTTGTAAGCTCGTTGGGAGCGGCTCCTCCCGCTGGGACGGTCTACCAAGAACGGATTTCATTTCTTCTTCCTTCTAAGACTGGATTTGGCCGTCCGGCGTTTGACGTAGACAATGGGAACCAGAAAGACGCTGCAACGCTCGGTGCATGGACCGATATCGACACGATCAATATTGAAAAAGTCGTGGCAACCGCGGGAAGCCTTCAGTACGTCGCCAACATGAAGAAGTCCTTGGCTCAGGTTGCCGTTTATGAACTTGGTCACGATTTGGGATTAGTGGACGGTCCAAGTTCGCCTTTTGCGCCCACCATGTTTTCAGATATTACACCTGACGGTGTTTTTGACGCAATGTCCCCAAACAATGCGTTCGCCTTTAGCGAGAGGATTTACATCACCCATAAAGGCATTTTCGGATGGACTTGGTTCGATCAAACTGTACCGCTGGGTATAAATCATGGCGGACGTTTTTTTTCGCGAACTTCATATTCCCTTTCCCCACTTGAACATTTAATGCTTGAGGCCGACTCGGGCATAGGATTTCGATCGCCAGCATACACCCTCGCTGACTCTGCCGCGAGTCTAACCTCGGGTGGTACCTTGACGAACTCGGGACAAAAAATCGGTCCGAGCCTTTCGCCATTTGCGACTACGGCGCCTTTCACTCCGGCCTTTTCCCCTGCCCTGCCCGTCCCAATTGCGCCACAATTGGCTGGCTATGAAGGTGTTGCAATTAGGAACATTCTAACAGCACCGACAGGGCCTTTCGTGCCGCCGACTAGATTGCATACCTACTCCATGCTGGTAAAACCGGGCGATCATATCACTCTTCAGATCGTTTCAAACGCTGATGCAAACTTGACGGGAACGGGCGGCTGGCCCAAACCCGCTGTAGCAAGTCTCAGTCTATTCGCGAAATCGGTGTCCAGTTTCGTCACAGGTTCGGTTGTTGTTCCGCCGGCAGCGACAACGGATCCAGCGATTTTCGATTATGTTGTGCCAGCGGGAACTATTTATTTGACCATTGAGGTCAATGAAGTGACTCCCACCACCGCTCCACGCGGAAGCGCAGATTTATACGTCGTTCGGTACCGCAAACCGGTTGATATTGTCAACATGGGAACATTGCCTTTTGATGGGGCATGGCAATTGGTTTACAAAATAAAAGACGGTGCCGTGCCATTTCCGACTTCCGGAACATTCGATGTTGGTGTTTGGAAGTCGAGTGACGGAACGACCAAGGGCGTCCAACTTGGCACAATTACGGTTACCCCAGAGGTTGGTGCCGGTGGAATCGGCGTGGTACGACTCTCCAAAGATGGTACGGATTTTCAACCCGACGCAAATGGAGTTTTGATAATTGAAATCGATCCCAACGGCGTCATCCCCGAAACGCGAAAGGACAATAACACTTCCACCACCAAGGGCGTGGCAGTTGACACCGACGGCAAGATCAACGTCTACGGCAACTCCTCGACGGACTTGATTGCCATCGACTCTTACGGCGGGTATGCGACCGATCCGCCCACCGGATACTTTGTCGAAATCGCGCCCACGTCGCCAAATGCCGACAACCCGGTCGATCACTATTACATTGAACCGGGCGCGACCGGAACCTTGGTCGAGCATTGGCAAGATACCGACGCAAATCGCGCGCATCAATCACCCGGCTACGAAGGTGACGGTCGCGAGCATTGGACTGTCTCCGGCGTGACTTCGCTCGCCGATATTATCGTGAATGGTTACGCAGGCGGCGATACCGTCATCAATAACACCGGTCTCAATCTGCTAGTCCAAGATAAAGTCGCGCCCGTCGATGTCTACGGCGGAACCGGCACGAACACGCTCGACGGCGACGGGGGCAACAGCACGTTCGTCGGCGGAAATCCCACCAACACGGGCGATGGCGGCGATGAAGTCTACGTGACCGATGGTAATCACAACATCACCACGACGGGCAGCAACAATGCCGTCGCGGTCGGCAGCGGCAACAACACTTTCCAGATGGTCGGCAACAACGTGTTTCACATCAACGGCGCAGCGTTTGGAAGTTCATCCGAGACAGAAGACTTTTCCTTCGGCGCGAACAGCTTTGCCTACATCACCGCGCCCGACGGAACGACGTTAAGTCTTTCCGCCAATTCCAGCGGCGGGCTGTTGCAATTGTTGGTTGACAGCGATGGACATCTTTCGATCAGTTCGTTCCCCGTCGGTCTAACCATAAACTACGTCGATCTGCCCAGCAGCGGTGAATTCGTCCTTGATCCGTCCTATGGCGTTGTAGCGGTCTTTTCGCCCGACGGAAGTTTGTGGAATGTCTCCGCATCGGAAAACCCCGCTACCCTCACTTTCTCGGCCGACGCATCCGGAAACACGGTGCTGACGAAAACCGGTGTGGGAACTTTGAATGTCAACACGGGAACGACGATTGTCGCACCGGTCACGTTTGTGAACTTGTCGGGCAATACGATCTTGAATGTTGATCTCGGCACGCCGACGAGTGTGGTGGGTGGGCTGTTTGTCGATGCGGTGACGCCCGTCAGTTTAGATGTGCAAGCTGGGACCGTGACCTGCAATGTTTCGCAAGAGTTTAATAGTGTGAACATTGGCACGACAGCCAACACAGCGGGCGACGCGAAGGTGGTTATGACCGATACGCCCGCCACGATTGCCGCGAACGGGGCGCATGAGTTGTTCGCGCGGTCGCTGACGATTGCCCACAGCGCGACGGGCACGGCTTATGCCTACGGCACGATGTACGAGTATTACGGGACGCTCGATTTGCGGAACAATGATTTGATTGTGCCGTATGCCAGTGGTGCGGCGACGAACGATTACAATCGTATTATGGACATGGTGCGGAGTGGTGCGAATTTGGGCAGTCCGACGAACGAATGGAGGGGCAAGGGGATCACGAGCACGGCGATTGTCGATGCGACGTTGCACGCCTTGGGCGTGTATGACAACGCGGTGCTGAATGGTTTCGGCACGGGTGCCGTCGGTTCGGCCGGGTTATATCACGGAGCGAGCATTTCCGGCCGCGCCGCGATTGTGATGCAGGCGAACATGATCCTGGTGAAGTTCACGTATGGCGGCGACACGAACGCCGACGGAACGATCAACGTGGACGATTATCAACCAATCGATATTAACAATGGCTCGGACGCAACCGGTTATCACAACGGCGACACCAACTATGATGGGAACGTCAACGTGGACGACTATCAACCGATTGACGTCAACATTGGCAACCCCATCGCGAATTCCGGCATCCCACCGCGCTGGCGACACGGCGTGAACGCGGTATCGCTGGCGTGATTGGTGGTCAGATGCTTTGTATTCCAAACAGCCAAGATTTGAAACGGCGGGGATATTGGTACAGGCGGGTTTGGGTCCAGACGGCCAAAAGGGCGTCCTGAAAAGGACTTCACTGCGGTGGCGGTCGACGGATGAACGTCAATAGGCTCGTCGCCTACCGGTTGTTACTTAAATGGGTGGCAGAGGTTCCGCTGCGCAGTAAAACCTCCGACGGTACAATGTCGTAGGAAAACGGGGGCGTCCGTTTTACGGTGCATCCACCGCCACTCGGTTTCCATGATACAATATCCACCACAGAGGAAAGTATTTGGGACTGCTCGTTGTTGAGTGTTGCTCAAGGTTTACGCCGCTGCCCAAATTTTGGAAAAGGATATTCATGCCCAGTCATTTGCTCGTTGCCCGAATGCGGTTGGTCATTCTGATAGGATTTTCGTGGTCTTGTAGCACGTTTGCCGCTGACGCGAAAGATCCTAATTCACCGTTGAAGATCCACATTATTTCCGGCTGCGCCGAGTATAAGTCCGACGACTCGCTGAAGGAGTTTCAAGCGTATCTGGAAAAAAACTTCAACGTGCAAGTCACGGCGTCGTGGGGCAAGGACGGAATCACGCAGCTCGAAAACCTCGACGCTCTGAAGGAGGCCGACGTGTTGCTACTTTTTGCGCGGCGGATGAAATTGGCCGAAGAACAAATGGCGATTATTCGTAAGCATTGGGACCAGGGCAAGGCGGTCGTTGGCGTGCGGACCGCCTGTCATGCGTTTGAAAAAGCCGACAACGAACTTTTCGATGGCAAGGTACTCGGCGGTGCGTATCAAAATCATTTTGGCGATGGCCCGGTCAAAGTTACCACGACCGAAAAGGGCCAAACCCATCCGATCCTAAAGGACGTGAAGCCGTTCGTCTCGCGCAAGTTGTACAAAGAGGGCGAACTTGCGGCTGACACGGTCGTATTGCAGGAAGGAGACAACGGGATGCTGAAACAGCCGGTCAGTTTTGTTCACACGTATCATAATGGTCGCGTCTTTTTTACGTCGCTTGGCGTGCAGGAGGATTTTCAGGACGAGAACTTCCGCCGGATGCTGGTGAACGGACTGTTTTGGACGGCGAATCGTGACGTGGAACTGGCTAAAAAATAGCCATTTTCGGCGAAATTTGGTGCGTGCTGAGCAGTCTTTGCTCACGACCTACTTGGCGAATTGGACCACCAAAGATTATGATGGCGTTCAGCATTTGCAGCCGTTGATCCCTGTTGTTTCATAACTGGCTGTCCTATACCTATCCTGGCCCCTCTTTCCCACCGGAGTTGACCATGTCGTTCCTTACTTCGCGAATCTCTCGCCTGTTGTCTTTATTCGTCGTTGCGGCGATTGTTTTGTCCATCTCGTTTGTGACGCTGCGTGCAGCCGACGAGCCGTCAAAGTCAACCGACAAAACCACCGCGAAAGAAAACGCCGATGACAAAGATAAATCAGACAAGGAATTGACGCCCGACGAGTTGGCACAGAAGATCATCCGCAAAGCGTTGACGGGCGGCGACAAAGACGCCCTTCAAAAAGAGATTGCCGAGTTCATTGAAAAGAACCCGAAGGAACCGGTCGTCTGGAGCCTGAAGCTGTTCGCAATTCGCTTTGGTTTGCAAAAGGTTACGAGCCTCCAAGAATATCAAGCAGGCGTGAAGTTAGCCAAAGCGGCTCTGCCGGAGATCATCTCTGCGAACGATGCCAAGCCGGAAGTTCGCGAACAGGCGAGTCTGATGAACGTACAATTTGAAATGTCGGCAGGTGATTCCGATATCTCGGTCAAGGCTGTAGTGGCCCATATCAAAGCCTTTCCAGAGTCAAAGCAAAACGCCCGGCTGGGTGCGTCGTTTGTTTCCGCAGTTGGCCGTGGCGATCCGGAAGACGCCCTAGCAGTGATGGAGAAATTGGCAACGAGTGATACCACGGAAATTTCCGCGCCCGCCAAAAAGAAGATCGAAGTTTTGACGAAGCTGGTCGAATTGAAAAAGTCGCCACTGGAAATGAAGTTTACGGCGGTCGATGGTCGCGAAATCGACATGGCCAATTTACGTGGCAAAGTCGTGCTGATCGACTTTTGGGCGACTTGGTGCGGGCCGTGCATTGCCGGATTGCCGGAAGTGATCGAACTCTACGGCAAGCATCATGACAAAGGACTCGAAATCGTCGCC
>JAYUFG010000042.1:0-7437 GCA_043738845.1 Planctomycetaceae bacterium | reverse complement strand
CGACCGGGCCGCTTGAAAATACCACAGCCGGGTGCCATTGATCGGCGATAACCCTCAGCGAAAACTGCGCCAACGTGACACGGGCCAATAGATGTGTGTGACGACGCCGACCAGATTGGCGGCGGGGACCGCATAAGGATGATGATTGGGTGCGCCGCTGTGCCACAAACGTGAATCGGCCGACGCGACGGAAAAATCGCCCAGCACATAGTATTCGTCATCCGCCAGTTGCGCCGGTCGCGTCGGCGAACCCCAATATCCTTGCCGTGGGCCGAGGTGCAGCGGAGGGTCCGAAGTCGTCATGGCCGTTGAACTCGTTATCGCACCCGATGCCGCGCAGGATATCGACGAGGCGTACGGATGGTACGAGACCTCGAAGGTTGGCTAGGGCGAAGAGTTCCTGAATTGTGTCGATGCCTGCCTGCAAGCGATCTGTCGCCAGCCTGAAATGCACGCGAAGGTCCGCAACGAATACCGCCGTGCGCTGGTACTAAGGTTTCCCTACTCGGTCTTCTACGAATATGCCGAGGGCACGATCACGGTCTTCGGAGTGTTTCATTCTTCGCGAAGTCCGGAAACTTGGCGGCGGCGTCTATCCTAATCTGGCGAACGATGCGCCGCTTCATCTGTAACGTCAGTCACACGTTCTCCCGGCCGAATTGGCCGGGATCAGTTTCACGCGGGGAAACGACCGGCCAAAAATTCCGCCGTGCGCCGAATGCAGGTGGTGAAAATCATCTTGCAAAAAGGCATGCAGCGAATCCGGTGGATCGTGCGCGAGCCACTCGTCGACCAGAACCCCCATCTGCTCGTCGTATTCCGACTTCGACGAGCCGTGCGCATAACACCGCCCCTCATGACGCCGCAGGTCGCCGTCGAACTGCGTGCCAACGTGCCACAACTCGTGAATGACGGTGATTAGTTTTTCCCGCCAAGAGAGATTTTGAAAGCGGGGCAAATAGAAGTTCAAGATGTACAGCATCTCTCGGCCGTCGCGATCATAGACCCTTTGAATGGTCCAGTCGCGCCCCCGACGTTTGGTCAGCAAACTTCCCGCGTGAAAGCGGAGTGGCGTCAGTGAGGCGAACATCCCGTGCGAGACCGCCCTGCGAGTTTGGCGGAAGCCGACGCCAACGCGATCCATGTCAATGTGCCGCAACTCGGGAAGTCGGACGATCATGTCCCGGCAAAGTCGCTCGATGTGACCGGTGAAATCAAAACCGACATTCATGGCGATCATTCCCTGATCTAGGTCTGTTTATCTATGTCTCTTTGATCTTGGTGCGTAAAAAAACCGGCGGTGTTGAGCCGCCGGCTTTTTGTGATTCATTCAATTTTGAACTGATAAATTTTTTCGGCGTTATTTAGCTTCTACGCTGGGGGCGACCGATTTTTGCACGACACGGTCGCGGACGCCGACGAATTCGAGGATTGCCCTTTCGCCCGCATCTCCCAAGCGGACACCCGCCAAACGGACGATTCGCGTGTAACCACCCGGTCGATCTTCGAAGCGGGGAGCGACTTCCGAGAACAGCAAGCGAACGGCCTGTTTGTCGCCAAGCAACTGCAACGCCCGGCGGCGAGCATTGACGAGCGGGGCCATTGCCTGCGCCCATTTTTGCCACTGCGGACCCTTGCGCCATTCTTTCCAGGCATCGGTGTTGCGTTCGGCGGTTGTGGCGTACTGCTTAGCATTTTCGGCCGTTTCGAGTGCCCGTTTCGCGACGGAGATACACCGTTCGACAAGAGGGCGAATTTCCTTGGCCTTTTGCAGAGTGGTGATGATCCGGCCCTTCATTTTCGGGGCGTTCGGTTCGTCCGTCGCGTCCCGCTCGGTGAGGAATATGGCACTCGCCAAATTGCGGAATAAAGCCCGACGGTGACTGGGTGAACGGCCAAGAACACGGCCTCGTTTACGATGACGCATGAGAGTGGGGACGTCGGCTGGACGTCGCTAATAAAAGTTCGTGTGAGTTGCAAAAAGCGTTTCTTGTCTTATTCAAACTACTTCTAAATCGCTGCTACGATCAACCATTATCGCTACTGCGATCTAATGACACTGCTTATACGCCGGTCGGCGTGGGCAGCCGCATTCCCAGTCGTAGGCCCATTTCGGTGAGCTTTTCCTTGACTTCACGGAGCGTCGTTTCGCCGAAGTTGCGAACTTCCAGCAGTGAGTCTTCCGTCTTCGTGACCAGGTCGCGAACCGTGTTGATGTTCTCCGATTCAAGGCAGTTCGTCGCCCGCACCGAGAGCTTCAATTCAGCCAAGCTCATCATCAACTTAGCTTCCGAAGCGGCATCTAACCCGACCGTCGCACCACGACCGGCCGCATGAACGCGGGGACCAAGTTCAGTGTACTGCACGAACGGGTTGAGGTGCTTACGAAGAATTTTGGCCGATTCGACCATTGCCATTTCGGGATTGATCGAACCGTTGGTCCAAATTTCCAACGTCAGCTTGTCGTAGTTGGTCTTTTGACCGACGCGGGTTTCCTCGATCTCGTATCGTACCCGGGTGACGGGGCTGTAAACCGCGTCGAGCGGAATGATCCCGATCTCGGTGTTGGGACTATGTTCGGTCGAGGGGATATACCCGCGACCGTTTTCCACGACCATTTCCAATGAAAACGGCACGTCGTCGGTCAGCGTCGCGATTACGTGGTCGCGATTGATGACCTCAACGCTATCGTCGGTGATCACATCGGCACCCGTCACCACGCCGCGAGTATTCTTCTCGATACGAATAACCTTCGTCGAATCGGTGTGGTTTTTCACAACGAGCGACTTCACGTTGAGGACGACATCGGTCATATCCTCGACGACGCCGGGCAACGTGGTGAATTCGTGCTGCGAGCCAGTGATCTTGATTTGGGTGATTGAACTTCCCTCCAAGCTGGAGAGCATGATCCGGCGCAGACTATTACCGATCGTCGTGCCGAAACCGCGTTCAAACGGTTCGGCCACAAATTTTCCATAAGTCGCCGACAGAGTTTTCTGATCGACAACCACCGCGCTGGGCAGTTCCAGCCCTCGCCAACGAATATGCATAAAATTGCCTCCCTAAAAACAATGCGGGGGAATTCCGACAAAATGTGTAAAACAGGTCGTTACTTCGAACACAATTCGATAATCAGGTTCGCTTGAACCGGAATCGAAACGTCTTCCGAGCCGGGCAAACGATTGATATGCCCCTCGGGAATTCCACCAGGCACGAGCGTCAAATAGTCGGGCACATCGCGACGGTTTTCCGCCAGATTCGCCTGCACCAATTGCAAGCTCTTCGCCCGGTTTTTGACGCGAATTACATCGCCCGGCTTAACCAAGAAACTCGAAATGTCAACTCGCCGACCGTTGATCGTGATGTGTCCGTGCCCGACAACCTGTCGGGCTTGAGCGCGGCTGGAGGCAAAACCAAGGCGGTGAATCACGTTGTCGAGACGCCGTTCGAGCAAGCTCATCAGGGCTTCACCCGTATTGCCACGGCCCTTGGCCGCCATCGCGAACAAGCCGCGAAACTGACGCTCCAACACGCCATAATAATGCTTGACCTTTTGCTTCTCGCGCAAGTGGATTCCGTAGTCGGTCAACTTGCCCCGCTTGAGCTGCATACCAGGGGGCGAATCACGACGCTCAATCGCGCACTTCGGCGTGTCGCAACGAGTGCCTTTGAGAAACAACTTCAGGCCGTCTCGACGACAGAGACGACAGACGGGTCCAGTAATCCGAGCCATGTGTGAGTTTACTTTCCTTCGACGATCTTATGCGATGAATGAATTGGAATTTTTCAACTGCCGCTGCTAAAACGACCGCATTTCTTGAGGCGGTCCAATTTTTACACGCGACGCTTTTTCGGTGGGCGGCAACCATTGTGCGGCAGTGGCGTCACATCCTCGATGCTCTTGACCGTAAGGCCAGCCGCTTGCAGCGCGGTGATCGCACTCTCGCGACCACTGCCCGGCCCCTTGACGCGAACTTCAACCTCTTTGACGCCGAACTTGGCGGCCTTTTCAGCAGCCTGGTGGGCCGCCGATTGACCAGCATACGGCGTGCTCTTGCGACTTCCCTTAAATCCGCAGGTGCCCGCACTCGCCCAACACAACGAATCTCCCTTACTGTCGGTGATCGTGACGGTGGTGTTGTTAAACGTCGCCTTGATATGCGCGATTCCAACCGTCACGTTGCGACGGGTTTTGCGTTTCGAGGTCGTGCTACTGGTGGTTTTCGCTTTCGACATGTGTCCTGCTCAGTTACCGCTGAAGTATTGGGATGCGATGAAATTAAATTTTGTGGCTGTGCGTTTTTTTCAAGCTGTAGGGTGAAGTATCGGAATCAAGCCTCACCGACGCGGCACGCGAGACAGAATCGCGATTACTTCATATCCTTGACGCCCTTCTTGCCGGCGACTGTCTTCTTCGGACCCTTACGAGTACGAGCGTTCGTCCGGGTGCGCTGACCGCGCACCGGCAAACCGCGACGGTGTCGGGTTCCCCGATAGCAATTGATGTCCTTCAACCGTGTGATGTTCTGCTGCACTTGACGACGCAACTGACCCTCGACCGTGTAGTCCTTGTCGAGCAAGGCCGCGATCCGGGCGACTTCGTCCTCGTGTAATTCACGAGCGTGTGTGTGCGGATTGACACCCGCCTTATGGCACAACTCGCGTGCGACGACCGGTCCCACGCCGTATAAGTAGGTGAGGGAAATAACGGTCGGTTTATCGTTCGGAATATCGACACCTAGCAAACGAGGCATACTCGCGGACTCCTGACAGTGCAGTTAAGCAGGGGGCAATTAAGCAGGGACAACTGAATTAAACTCTGGGCATCAAACCAAACAGGACGGAAAGCCAACGAGCAAATAGCCCGCAGCCAACGCCCCTTAGTACACACAACTCTTAACCCTGACGTTGTTTATGACGAGGATTGGAACAGACCACGAACACCACGCCGCGACGGCGGACAATTTTGCAGTGATCGCAGATCCGCTTGACACTGGCGCGGACTTTCATATCGAGACACCTATCCTTTATCCGGAATTCATTCAAAGCGAGTGAGTATACCCCTGAACGTGGCCCTTTTTCAAGGGGCAAAGAAATCTGTTTTTCGGAATAATTCTCGCCCAAGCTGGGGATTCGCCGAATCCCTGTCAAATTGGGCATTTTGTTCGTTTCCTAAAGCTCGTCGTTTGGACCCGCCGTCAAAATCCACGGCCCTTTATCGGTCATGGCCACCGTATGCTCGAAATGAGCACTCGGACTTCCATCCTGCGTGACCTGGGTCCAATGGTCCGACGTCCCCTTTACTTTTTTCGTCCCCATGTTGACCATCGGTTCGATGGCAATCACTAAGCCCGGCTCCAGCCAAAAATCGCCGCTCCGCTTCAACTGCGGGGTCGCATAATTGGGAACCTGAGGGTCTTCGTGCAAATCGCGACCGATCCCGTGACCAACGAAGTTTTCCACGACAAAAAAGCCCGCCTTGCGAACATAGTTGCCCATGTCGGTTGCCACTTCACTCCACCGCTTGTATTTGCCCATCCGCTCAATGGCCAAATGCAGGGTGTCCCGCGTGACATCGAGCAACCGCTGGACCTCCGGCGCGATCGCCCCGACGGGATGCGTATACGCCGAGTCGGCACACCAACCATCAACCTTCGCCCCCGTATCGATACTAACGACATCTCCCTCTTTCAAGACCCGACCGCCCGGAATCCCATGCACGACTTCGTCGTTGATCGAAATACAAGTTGCGGCGGGAAAAGGTGTTTTGCCGGGCACACCTTTGAACAGCGGCTTGGCATTCTTTTTTTGAAAGTGTTCGTCGATCACGAAATCAAGTTCGGCCGTCGTGACGCCCGGCCGAACCAAGCGTGCGGCGAGTTGGTGGGCTTCCCACACGACGATGCCCGCCTTGCGCATCTGATTCAATTCACGGAGCGAGCGAAGTGTAACCACACGACAACCTTTTGCGTTCAACAAAAACTTCTCTGCCAAGGACACACAATACACGTTGCAATTTTTTGTTGGTAACTTTTACATCGTCACAACTTACGTCGCCGTGTGCCACTAGGTTGCGGGGCGACGTTTTAACCGACTGAGAACTTCGACGATTCTACGAAAGACTTCGTCCTGGGTTCCCTCTCCATCAATCGAAAACAGCAATCCGCGACGACGATAATAATTACACAACGGCGAGGTCTCTTTGAAAAAATCGCCCAGTCGCAAGCGAATGATCTCGGGCGAATCGTCCACGCGGTTTCGACCCGCCAACCGCTGCACCAACACCTCTTCGTCCACCTGCAATTCCAAAGCCGCGTCCAGAGGTGTTCCCCGTTGTTCGAGGAACTCATCCAGGGCTTTGGCCTGCACGAGCGTTCTCGGAAATCCGTCGAGCAAACAGCCCTTTTGACAATCTGGTTCATCCAATCGGCGACCGACCAATTGCAGAATGATCGGGTCTGGAACCAAGCGACCCGTCTGCATGAATTCGTCGGCGGCAAGTCCCTCGGGCGTTTTATTGCGACAGGCGGCCCGCAGCATTTCGCCGGTGGAAAGGTGGGGAATCCCCAAGTGGCGGATGAGCCGCTGTGATTGGGTGCCTTTGCCCGCCCCCGGTGGGCCAATAAATATAAGCCGCATGATTCGGCCTCCTCCGGGGCAACTAATCCGCTGTTGTTGCGGCGACTCCGCTCTCCATAAAACAACTTATTCGGCAACGCTCCGCTGCGCGTCGCGGCTAACCAAACGACCACTCCGACCACTATCCTTCCAGCAAGCCCTTGTAATTCCGCATGACCAAGTGACTATCAATTTTTTGCACCAAGTCAAACGCCACGCTGACGGCGATCAACAAGCCCGTTCCGCCGTAAAAGTTGGCGACCATAGCATTCACGCCCATCGACGACGCGATAATCGTCGGTGTGATCGCGACAATCGACAAGAACGCGGCACCCACATAGGTAATCCGAATCATCACCTTTTCCAAATAATTGGCCGTTGTCTTACCCGGCCGATAGCCCGGAATGAACGTCCCGAAGTTCTTCAGATTTTCGGAAACATCTTTCGGATTGAACGAAATGGCGGTCCAGAAATAACAGAAGAAGTAGATCAGCACGACGTACAGGAAATTATACATGAACGAATGCCCGCGCTGAAACGAATCCGACAAAGTCTGCCAAATTCCGCCCGGAAAGGCGTGCGCCAACGAGTTAAAAATCAAACTGGGAAAGAGGAGCAAGCTGCTGGCGAAAATAATGGGCATCACACCCGACTGATTCAGCTTCAGCGGCAAATACTGTTTGGTCCCACCGAACGTCCGACGACCACGAATGTGCTTCGCACTTTGGGTCGGAATCCGTCGTTGGCCAAGTTGGATAAACACTACCCCCAGTACAACACAAACGAATAAAATCGCCAGCAGGATCAAAACTTCAGGGC
>JAYUFG010000041.1:0-2834 GCA_043738845.1 Planctomycetaceae bacterium | reverse complement strand
ACGACCCGTCTGCGACGACTGTGGTGGTTGGCTCCGGTGCTGCACATTCCGTATTCTCTGCCGCTGTGGAAGTGGCTGTATCGTCAGGTGGCAATGCGGCGTTATCGGTTAAGCGGAACGGCGGAGTGCGATAATGGGGCGTGCGCGTTGCACGGGCGAGCGGAGAAGTAATCGCGAATTTTCAAGCCCTCACTGCGGCCCTCTCCCGGAGGGAGAGGGAGAAAATTGCGAAACGCTTACTTCAGCGATCGCCTTCACTTCAGCGACAACATTCGTTCTCGCCATTCGTATTCAAACTTTTCCAACGGTCGGCCGACGAGGGCTTCAAACCGCTTGATCGGATCGGATTCGATTTCCGGGCCGAAAGTCGAATAGGCGGAGAGCGAGGCCGTTGACAGCGGCGGTTGATCGACCAACAGATAATAGGCCAAGCCCCAGGAGTAGGCGTAATATCGGCCAGCGTTCGCGCTCTCCAGGTCGTGACTTGCCAGGAACTCCTTCGGATCGGCGGAGAGAACCTGGGCAATCGTGAGTGGTTCTTTTTCCGTCAAAGCCGCTTGCAAACGGGGCAACAGCCGAGGGTGCGGCGCGTCCAGTCGCAACATTTCGCCTTCCCACAAGCCCGACTCAAACATTTGCGCACAGCCTTCGTTCAGCCAGCGGGGAACCTGATTCCGATCGCGCGGAAACAAATAGTTATCGAGATAGGCATGAAACGCCTCGTGATAAAGTCGGGCGAACATCTCGTTGGCGACTTCGTCGAACAGCGCGGAGTTCATTCGCTCGGCCGTGCGAATCCTTTTTTCCAACGTCGCCAAGTCGCGATCCCAACGGCCCTGCGCCGCAATGATAATCTTCTTCCGCTCGTCAAGCGGAAAGCCTTGCTTGTCCAGGTCGCGGGTCAAATCCTTGAGCAAGTCGGGCATCTGCTTGCCCAGCGTGGTGTATTCCTGATGCAGTTGTTCATGTCGCGATCGGGTGAGAGCGAGTTGTCCGGCATACCGCGACAGGTCGCTGCCTGCTACGACCCGATTTTGATCACTCGAATAATAAGCCGGGTTCTTGATGTGCAACTTTTGCTTCCGCAGTTGGTCCGCGTATTCCTCCATCGTTCCCAACAATACAAAGTGAGGGGGCGACGGCGGATTCACGCGGGCGGGAAAGAACTGTCGAAAAACAACGAACGCCTGCTCGATGCGGACAATCGCCCGGCGGGTTGCGTCGTCGTCGGCCGTGCTTTCGAGCGTGAACCACACGTCCTTGGTGGCACTGTTGCGCGCGAAGCCTGAGAACGTGAAGTCTGACTTACCGTCGGCAATGTGTTCCTTCAGTTCGAGCGCGCGGAGGCGTTTTTCTTCAGCGTTCGCCCGATTGAGAAAACTGCTGAGCCGTTTCAACAGCACCTCGCGATCTACGTCGGACAGGCGGCGAACGTCTTTAATGAGTTTGCGTTCGACCGGTCGCACCAAGAGATACATCGGCTTGCCGGTCGGACGGCGAACCTCAAGCAGTTCCAGAAACTCTTCCGACTCGGTTTCGATCACGCCCTCGAACACTCGACCGTTTTTTAGCTCGACCCGATCCAACTTCCACCCCGCCGATTCTTCGACAATCGGGGTTGCGACCGCCGACAGTTTGGGGATAGGTGGTGTGACGGGTTGGGCGGTTGCCGATGCCGCGCAAAGAAAACAGGACGACATTGCGATCTTCGTCCATAGTCGCCGTCCGATTGCCAGCACACAATAGTTCATAGCGTTAATCGTAGGTCAGGCCTGTGGTCTGACAAATCATCCGGAATGGCTGTCAGGCCGCAGGCCTGACCTACCATGTTGTCAAAACCGCCGATTTGTCAACGGACCACCTGATCTGCGTTATGGCGTTAGCCCACGGCGTTGGTTTCCAGGGAAGGATCGTCGGCAATATTGATCCACAGATGGACGTGCGGTGCGCCGCGGAAGTACCACACGAAGCTTGGCCCTTCCAATCGCCAATTATCCCACACGCCGTCATCGCCCAGGTCGCCCTGTGCGTAAAACGCCAAAGCACACTTGTCGATCCCACCTTGTGCCTTTAAGGCCGTGGTCACATCCTCGCGACCGACGGTGCGATACGGTTCCAGCATCAACTGAAGCGTTTTTTGCAACTGCTCTTTTTGGTCGCCGGAAAGTTCCGTCACCGGGATTCCAGGAAAGCCCCCTTTGTCGCCGCGAAAGCCGACGGACGATTCAGCCGGGGTTCGTGGGACCAAGGCGACTTTGCGTTGTTTGCCGTCGAGCATTTCGAAGATTTTGTTTGCGGCCAAAGCCTGCGGCCAGAAAACATTGTTCGGATGGTCGGGTTTTTCATTGAACCCACTCGCCGCGTGACCGTGAAAAATCGGTCCACCGAAAGCGGCGTGTTCATTCGAGTGACCATCGACCCGCATAGTCAGGTGGCGACCGGTCATCACGAACTCGAACTTGCCCTCGCCCGGCTTGCCGAAGATGGCGACGTTCTGATCCTTGCCATATCCGCCCGCGTCGTCGGTCAATTGCTTGTCGAGTTTCTTGACCCATTCCTCGGTGAACGAGTTCTCAAAGATCGTGCGGATGATTTCTTGCTGATCCTTGGTGTAATAGTCGCCAACGATTTGCGGAGTCGTGATATGCCAATTGTTGGAGACGCGGGTGCGGAGCAAGCCCATCTGCGGATGGACAAAGTCCCAGTCAAAGGCGACGTCCTTGCGTTGTTTCTCGCTGAACGAATCGTACAGTTTCTTGACGAGCGTTTCGGCAGGCCCCTTTTCGGCGGGCTTGTCAGAGGCCACCGCCCAATTCGGCCAGACGGTCGAAGCG
>JAYUFG010000040.1:0-2844 GCA_043738845.1 Planctomycetaceae bacterium | reverse complement strand
CGGCTCTTTGGCGACGAGTGCCCGCACCATGTCGAGCACCTCGCCGTCGACTTTCGACTTAATCTTCGCGAAAATCGTTTGTGCGAATGCTTCTTGGTTTGCCGAAAGCTCCGCCGTCTGCCGCGATTGTGTTCCTGACTTCATGGCTCGATCTCCTGAAAAAGTGTGAAATCTCCCCCCTTCTGCCCGCACCTGTATAGTAGAGCAAATTTTGCACCTACTTTCGAGACGCTTACCCGCTTGGTTGGAACCGCCACAGATCACGGAACGACCGTATCAAAAGCAGGCGGGCGGGCGTCCCCGTGGTACGCCGCGGAGAGTCTCCGGCAGTCCCTCGCCGCGCAGCGTGCGGGATCACTTACAGAACAGCCCGGAGTTGCGCGAACAGGCGTGGCAACCGTTTTACGTCAGGGAGGGCGAGAAGGGACCGATCGTGTGGGAAGCCAAGCAGGTTTGGTTTTATCCCAACGGCGTCGACGACTTGCCCCTGGAACCGTGGTACCTGATCGTGGCTCGCAACGCGCTGGATCTGGAGGATCTCAAATACTTCGTGGCCCAAGTGCCACGCGAAACTCCGTTGACCGCATTGTTGCACGTCGGCTTCTCGCGGTGGCGCGTGGAGCGTTGTTTCGAGGATCAGAAAACGGAACTGGGATTCGATCATTTCGAGGGCCGTTCCTACGTGGGCCTGATGCGGCATCCGACGATCACCGCTGCGACACACCTGTTCTTGTCGCGCGTCGGTCAGCAATGGCGAGGGGGGAAAAAAGACACGAAAAATTCGGAGTGGACTGTCTGCCCAATTCGCACCGCCAGTTCCGCCTGGGTGCAATCGCGGTCGCTCTCCCGCAGCGCACAGTACCGCGCCGCTTGCACCATCCACAAAATGCAGTCCCGCAACGCCCGGGCCCGTCGCAGCCATCGCAAGAAAACACTGAAAAAACTCCACAAACTCGGCATCTACCTTCGCGACCTACCCCGTTGCGGACTCGAACACACATAGCGTTGTAGTAGGATTCGCTGTGCGGACCGGGAGTTCGCGATTCACTCTGGTAATTCGCGTGAAAAACAGGGATCGCAAACAAATGGCCCACACAGCGGGCCCTACTCATCGGTCGCAATCTAATAAATTCACAGCCTCTCCGCAAAAGGACGCGATTTCGCCGAGCGAAAGACGACAATTGCCACACGCCGAAATTGTAGCATTCGAAGAAAATCTGGTCCGTAGCCGAATTCGGCTACCTCTTCCAAAGCTCGCAACGATAAACCGGTTGACCATGTAGCCGCGTGCGGCGTTCGTAATTTGTCCGATAGTCCAGATCGTGGTCCGCTGGTCGCTCGGGAACACCAAACGGACCAAGTAAAGTCGTTGCTGCTCGCACCGTTTCTAATGCCGAAAAATAATACTCCTCGACATCGGTCCAAAAATGGAGTTTGCCGCCGGGCAGGAGTGTCCGCTCAACATCCCGCAAAAATGTCTCGTTCATCACCCGTCGTTTGCGATGCCGGGCCTTCCACCAAGGGTCAGGAAAGTAAACATGTACGGCTGCAAGTACGTTGGCGGGCACAAGATTGTGAAAGAATCGCTCCGCATCCGATGCGACCATGCGGGCGTTCGTCAGTTCGCGTTTGGCCAAACGAGATGCGGCATAGCGGGCATAACGCTCCGCAATTTCGATCCCGATGAAATTTTTGTCCGGCTCGTTAGCGGCAGCGGCGGCAAGAAACAGTCCCTTGCCGCTCCCCACCTCAATTTCCAATGGCAACGAATTTGGAAACAGCGCAGCCGGGTTCCAAGGATCGGGCAACTGCTCAAACAACAGATAATGTACCGTGAGATCGAGAGTGGAATCGATCCGTGGCAACGAACGACGGCCCATGCGCGACGACCTTTTTAACTAAACGGATGAAGTGGTCACGGCATCGACCGCAGCGGTGCGGCCGGGTCGGGCGGTGCGAACGCATTTTCAGGAAGTGGCCCATCGAGCGGAATGGGGATCCCTTTAATCCGCCCCTCGACGACTAACTCTTCGCGCACAAAGCCTTGAAAACGACAGACGATCATCGCATTGCGACGAACTTTGAGAAGCTGTGCCACGAGTACGAGCCGGTCGCCCGGAATCACGGCACCGCGAAAGCGAATGTCCTCCATACCGCCGAAGCCGACCATTTTTGCGCCGAGCAGATCGAATCTTTGGGTGAAGAAGCTGGCCAGTTGAGCTGCCGCTTCGCACATAATTACGCCGGGCATGAGCGGTGCGAAGGGCATATGTCCCCGCACCCAAAACTCGTGGCGGGAAATTTCTTTGTACCCGACGACGATTTTTTCGGCCTCATCGACGTAGACGATCCGATCAAGCTGTTCCATTTCGTACCGCTGCGGATTGTACTTACGTATCTCCGCCAAGTCGGCCACAATGTGGTCCAGATCGTACTTGTCAAAATCAAGAATCAGGTCTTTGACCGCCACGCGCAACGTCTCCTCGCCGGGGGACCGCCATCAAGTGCGGATGTCCTTACGTTTGAGGCGCCGGGCCTTACTATTGGCCGGACGCTTGCCGTGGTTTGCTTTTTTTAACGCTCGGTGGGGTTTAGCCATCGGAAACAACACTCCTGACGAAAAATAGGTCAATAACTCAACTCCATACAAGTCCCCAGTTTACCATTCGGACCGCCCGATGGGAAGGCGAATCAAACGCCGAGTGTGACCAAATTTCATGGCGGTGCTAAGGAACAGTCCCGAATTAACTTCCCGGTTTTGCGATCTTAGGTTAGCAGCGACGCGCAGCGGAGCGAGGCGAAACCGAAATGGCCGCAGGGACGCATCAAATGTGATATCGGGAA
>JAYUFG010000039.1:0-2844 GCA_043738845.1 Planctomycetaceae bacterium | reverse complement strand
CTGCCTATTTATATTGCCACGGGCCGTGTGTCGGCGGCCTGTGTGGCAGGCAGTTCTGGGAACCGGGCCAATTAAGGTTTGGGTACTCCAATTCTAGTCAGCCGATTCCCCAGGTCTAGTGGCGAAAAGGGACCATTTTGAAGTTTTTTTCAGGGGGCGTGCTAATACCAGGAATCGCTCCGCTTAGCGTCGCGGCTAAGCCGAGTAAACGGCATCCCTTAAACCGGGGGAATCCCCCACGATGAGAAAGAGTGCGGTCGAGAGGACTTGAACCTCCACGGGTGTAACCCCACAGGCTTCTGAGACCTGCGCGTCTGCCAGTTCCGCCACGACCGCGTCTGTGAAAAGATGGCTTTAGGTGAGGACTCCCTTATAAAGTACGACCGACGACTTGTAAAGCACGACGCAATTTGGACATCGGTCGGAAATAGTCTCTTTGGGAAGGGACGCGAAAACCGCTTGCTTGGTTCGCGGAAAAAGGGGTAGGATGGCGGAAAGGTGTCGGGTAAAGATTTGGAATGAATTAACCTTTCGGTTTTGCAATTTTGTTCGGTTAGCCGCGACGCGCAGCGGAGCGACGCGAAACCGTCACAACGACGGTACACGACAAAAGTCAAACCGGGAAGTTAATTCGGGCCAATTCCTAAGTAGTGTCAGGTGAGGAAATAAGGAGATTCGACCATGTTCCGCGACGTGTTGAAAATCGCCGCTGCTGGAGCGTTCGCCGGGACACTTGTTTTTGTGGCGAGCGGGACCGCCAAAGCTCAAACGGTCCAGTTGCCCGTCTTTCATTATTTCGCCGCCAGCACGAGTGTCATGGTCCCCGACGGCGGGACAGCGTTCATCGGCGGCGTGGGCAGTGCCTCTTCCGGCAGCAATGCACGCCGGATTCCCGGCCTGGGTGGTCGACCCTTTGCGAACTCGGCGACGGCGGGAAGCTCGACTGGCGGTGGCGTAAGCGTGAGCGCCACGATTCAAGATTTGAGCGAACTCGATCAGGCCGTTTTGAGCCAAGCAGTCGCGAATGGCAAGCCCACGCCTGAGCAAATTCTGGCGGCGGGAAAATCATCCCAAGTGGGAAGAAATGCCCCCCTGGCCAGTATCGCCGAGATTCGCGCACAACAATCGAACGACGCCGCAGTTCAGGATGCTGAAGCCCGCGACTGTTTCGCCAAGGGAGAGGCCGCCTACGCCAGCGGCAAACTCGGCATCGCCAAAGTTTATTATCAGATGTGCCTGCGCCGTGCGACCGGCGAATTACTCAGCGACGCGAAGAACCAACTGAAGTTGATCGCGACCGAAACTCCCACGCCCCGCGTGGCGGGGAAATGAACAGCCCGTGGCCGGAAAGTTATTCGCCCGACGAGCAGCACAAGTCGCGACGAAAAATCAATCGCCCCGCAGCTTGATCCCCTTGATCGTGAGCTTCTCACGCACTTCGTTCAAACTGGTCACGCCAAAGTTCTTGCACTCGAGCAAATCGTCGCCCGTCTTGCGAACGAGTTCCCCAATCGTGTTGATCCCCAAGCGGACCATGCACTTACGTGCCCGGACCGAAAGATTGAGATCGGCAATTTGCTTATCGAGCAGGGCTTGTTCGTCGGGCGAGAACGACTCTGGCTCGACGGCGACTTCTTCGACCCGCTTTTCGGTGGAGAATTGTCCGAGAGATAATCCCTTCGACGCCATCATCTCGCGAATTTCCACGAGCGACGTTTCGCCAAAGTTTTTGCTCGCCAACAATTCTTGTTCCGACGCCCGAGCCAAATCGCCCAGCGTCATAATCCCCATCTTTTGCAGACAATTGCGGCTGCGGACCGACAATTCAAAATCGGTGACGGGAACACCCATCACATGGCTCAAACGGTCGCGGCGACGTTCGGCATCTTCGTCGTAGAACATATCGCGCGAAGCGGCCGCGTCTTTGAAGTACAATCTTGCCCGAGCGTGCGTTGGAAACGAGTCGAGAATCCGTTGATAACAGCCCTGAGCACGATCAAACTGTTGACGATCTTCGTACAACACACCGAGGTTCAGCAAGGCACCGATTGCAGTGGGAAACCGGGCGACGGACCGTTCGTAATAGTCAACGGCTCGTTCATCGTTGCCGTAGCGTTCGTTAATGTGGGCGAGTCCAAACAGGGCACCCGGATGACGAGGATCAGCCTCTACGGCCCGTTCGTAAAGGACGGCGACTTCCGTCGGGTTTCCGTGCATGGCGGCGACAGTTGCGGCCCGTTGACAAAGATATTCGGCGGTTTGTTCGACGGCACCCGAGAGGTGGTCGAGGGTTTCGACCGCTTTTTTCAGGTCGCCTGCATAGCGTTGAGCTTCGGCGCGGCCGAGATGGCACAGGTCGGCATTGTAGCCTGCCTTGGCGGCGGATTGATAGTATTCGACCGCTTCGGGATATTGTTCGTTGGCAAAACTGGATTTAGCCATGTAGAACAAGGCGAGGGCACCGCCATCGCCCGACTTGAGCGTGAGCAGGGCTTGCTTATAACGACCCATCAGATAGTAGCAAACGCCCAATCGCACCGCAGCGGCCGGACTGCGACCCTCTTGCATTTCAAGGTCGGCAGCCGCTTCGCGGAGGGTGCGATAGTACGAATAATCTTCGGCGATTGCCGAGATCAAATGTTGCACCTCTTGCGGACCAAAGGCGTCGTTACCCAACACGATTTGCTTGATGTTTACGCCTGCTTGCGCCGTGGCCGTCATACTTAAAATCTCCGAGTGTGCAAAATGCGAATGCGACGACGTTACTACGTCCAGTAAAAAACGACGTTACTACGTCCAGTAAAAAACGACGTTACTACGTCCAGTAAAAAACGACGTTACTAC
>JAYUFG010000038.1:0-2846 GCA_043738845.1 Planctomycetaceae bacterium | reverse complement strand
AACCCCCGCATTACGAATGCGGTGCTCTGCCAATTGAAGCTAGGCTGGCATGATCCAACTTTGACGAACGGAAACCGACAGAAAACGACCCGCCCTACCGCAAGCCCTTCCCCCGTCACGATTTCCGTCACGCTAAAGTGGCAACAAGATCGAACCCAATAGCCTAAAAAAACCGTTCGCACCCGTCAAGAGGCGTGCGGAAAGTTACACAAAATCGCTAAAACCCCTCAGCCCGACCGCCTCTTTCAAGGCAAACGGCTCTCCATAAGGGCGGCCAATCGACCAACCCCAATAGGCCGCCTGATCCCGCAAGCGGTCGAGAAATGTCGGCATTTCCACCGGTCGCCCCGTGACAAATTGGCTCTCATACGAGCGAATTGCCGCCAGTTTCTGTTCCCAAACGTCGCTAATATCGAGGACAAACGCTGGTTGGGCCAAAACTCGCAAGTGGACGCAATAATAGTAAAAGATGCGTTCCGGGTGAAACGGTTCGCCGGAAAGGTCGCTTTTCGTCAATTTCGACCAAAAGCGGGCACCCTCGACCAATTCCGTCGCCGCGGCATGGTCAGGATGGGCATCGACCCAATAAGGAGCGAACAACCAGCGGGGACGGACTTTGCGAAACACTTCCGCCAGTTTGGCCCGGGCGTCGAGCGTCGCCTCCAACTTTCGATTGGGCAGTCCCAGGTTCTCTCGCCAATCGAGTTGCAAAATTTTCGAGGCGGTGGCCGTCTCTTGCGCGCGAATCTCCGGCGACCCCTGCGGCGTTGGCTCGCCACTCGTGAGATCGAGAACGCCGACCCGCAGGCCATCGGCTTTCATTTGCAAGATCGCCCCGCCCGCGCCGAGTTCGGCATCATCCGGATGAGGAGCGACGACTAACACGTCTAACATAGAAACTACCTTGTTCAGCATTCATTGTTCATTGTTCACTCATCCTTTTTCGCTTCCGCCGCCAGCGGCTTCCCTTCTTCATCCACGGCACCGGACGCGACCAGGATCATGCGTTTCGGGTCGATGTACTTTTGCGCGACGGCAAAGACATCGTCCACGGTCACGGCGTCGATGGCCTGCAAGTAATCGTGCAGATAGTTTGCACCCAGATGATACCGCTCGATCTCGATCATCTCGGCGGCCAAGCGTTGACCGGTGGTCGATTTGAAGGGGAGATTTCCGCTGAGATACTTCTTCGCGTCGTTGACTTCTTGATCGGTCGGTTTTTCACCGACGAATTTATTGATCTCCTCCAGGAGCAACGTCTTCACCTTATCAAAGTTTTTGGGATCGGCTCCGATATGACAGGTGAACAGCCCTGGCTCTTCGGTGGCGGAGGTGTGGATATCGGCTCCGACGGAATAGGCCAAGCCGTTGCGATCACGCAGGCGGCTCGACAAGCGGTCGGTGAAGCCCGGCCCGACGCCGAGTATGTAATCCATGACCTGCAATTTGTAATAGTCCGGATTATCGCGACGGATTCCGATGTGCCCCATGAACAAGTGCAGTTGAGCCGCTTGCGGCAGTGAAACGATCTTTTGAATGAACTCGGCGGGCTTCTCGACCTCCGGCAAGTCGAGTTTTTCAAACTCGGCCCGCTTCCAGTTGGAGGTGAACTTCTTCACATCGTCAATCACTTGCTGACTATCGAAGTCGCCGACGAGGGCAATGATTGTATTGTTCGGAACAAAGACTCGCCGATGAAACGCGAGGCAATCTTCACGAGTTAATTTTTCCGCCGTCTCCGGCTGGCCAGCATCGGGGCGAGCGAAGGGGTGCGCTCCATAGGCCATTTCGCGAAATAGTTCCTGGGCTTTGACTTCGGGATGACGTTCGCGTTCGTCGAGTTCCGCCAGCAGTTGTCCCTTGCCCCGATTGAAGGCGTCTTCAGCAAAGTCGGCATTGGCGAGACACTCAAGCAGAATCTCCAAACTTTCCTTGCGATGTTTGGCGAGCATCTTCAGGACGCCGCCCGCTTGGTCGAAGGCGAGTGCGCCGCCGGTGTCTTCAATGGCCTCGGCGATTTCGCGGCCCGGCCGGGTGGCGGTCCCCTCTTCGAGTAGGTCGCCGACGAGCGTGGCGACGCCCGCCTTGTCGGCCGGTTCGTACAGGCGAGTTTTTTGCACATAGGATTCCGCAACGACAATTGGCAAACGATGATTCTCGAGCAAGAGCAGCGTCAGGCCATTGTCGAGTACTTCACGGCGGGCACCCTTGAGAACATCGGCCACATTCGCAACCGCACCTCGCATGACGACCGGATCACGGGCAGTAGTTTTCGGTTGTCGTGCAAGTGATTTGCGACCTGGCGATGTGCGACGAAGCTCGGTCGGAGCGGCTTTTTTGCCTTTGCCATCAGGTTCGCCCGGCTGAGCCATCGGATGCGAATAAACGGCGACACGCTGCTTGGGATCGAAGTATTTTTTCGCGACCCTTTGCACATCGGCGGCGGAAACAGCGACAATGTTCGGCAAATAATCTTTCGCCAAGCTCAAATCTTTGAGTACAACGTTTTGGGCAATACTGTCGGCCAGTTCGTGAACACCTTCACGCTCGAACATTTCGTGAGCGACGTACAAGTTCTGCACCCGCTTGAGTTCTGGTTCGGTAACGCCGTTGCGGCCCAACTGTCGCAACTCTTCGAGGACGATTTTTTCGATGTCTTCGATCTTCACGTCGGGACGCAACGTCATTTGAATGGAAAACCAGCCGGGGTAGCGGCCACCTGTGTTGAGGCAATTGACCTCGGTGGCTGGCACGAATCTCACGGCCGGCACGGCGAACATCACGGCCACAAGCACCAATACGGTCAATCTTGGCGCGATCAACAGTGGCACCTCGGGATCGCTCAT
>JAYUFG010000037.1:0-2846 GCA_043738845.1 Planctomycetaceae bacterium | reverse complement strand
GCGAGGGTTTTAGACCCATCGTGGAGACAATAACCAACGACTTTCTGACCATCCTACGAACTCCGCCCCCAAAAAGTTCAAAAAAGTAACAGCCTCTAAGCGGGGGTCGGCCGAAGGGGTGGTCGCCGAAGGAGAAGCCGATGGGGCGTCGCTCTCCCATTCGTTCGGCGTCGGGATCGTCCCTTCGACGCAAAAACGGCCGGTGACGCGGGTGATCCCCGAGCGGACTTCCGGCCGATCGACCAGGACTTCCTCGGCGGGCGGTTCGTTGTTGGCGATAC
Organism: Planctomycetaceae bacterium; assembly: GCA_043738845.1. Classification (GTDB taxonomy): domain Bacteria; phylum Planctomycetota; class Planctomycetia; order Pirellulales; family DASRSE01; genus DASRSE01. The sequence goes on along the minus strand of JAYUFG010000037.1, from coordinate 2,565 downwards.
TTTTGAGCGTAACGTGCGGAACAATGCCGCCGACTTCTTCCCCTTTTTTGTTTTGTTTGCGTTTATAGACAAAGCCGCCGGCCGGACCCGCCGCGTCGTCCTTCAGTTCGTACCAAGGGAACGTGGCGGTGAGGAGCCGTTGGCGGGCGAGCGACAACGGCACGCGGCTGACATCGGCGGTGATCCAGCGTCGGCCCCATTGCTCGGCAACATAGGCGGTCGTCCCGCTCCCGCACGTCGGATCGAGGACGAGGTCGCCGGGGTCGGTGGTCATCAACATGCAACGCTCGACGAATTTATTTGCCGTCTGCACAACGTAAAGCCGAGATTCTGCTGCTGGCTGATCGTTCCAAGAATTGTCGAATTTGGTATAGCCAAAATCAATAAAATACTGCTTAAAATTCGGCGCTTTTCCAAGAAGAAAAAGCCGCTTCTTTTTCTTCAAAACCTCGATGCCGTCGCGAGTAGTTACCCAACTCTTCCCGCCATAGGGACGGCACAAGTATTCATCAAGCTCGAAATTGAACGTACAACTCTCGGTGTATCCGGACGAAGTCAACTTTGATCGCCGAAACACACTTTCATAACTCGTTAGCGAACGAAACGCCTCTTCATTGATTTTTCGGAAACCGTCCGGCGAATTTGCGTCATCAATGAACCGCCATTCGCGATCGAAGGTAATATCGCGAGTTTTGAAGATAGGACGAAATTTTACAAGTTCGCCGTCCTTCGCGTACCAGACGATATAGTCATAAGACTGCGCCAGACCCTTCGCCCCAAGGGCACTTGTCGATTTGAAATTGATTTGCGCCTGAAAGTTATCCGCCCCAAACACCTCATCCATCAACTCCCGCACATGATGCACATTCTCATCGCTAATCTGCACGAACACACTGCCGCTGGGGGTCAACAGATCGCGGGCGAGGAGCAGCCGGTCGCGCATGTACGTCAGATAGCTATGCAGGCCGAGTTCCCACGTATCGCGATAGGCTTGCACCATTTCCGGCTCGCGGCTCATGTCCTCGTCGTCGCCGTGCTTCACGTCCCGCTTCCGCACGAACGGTTGAAAATTGCTGCCGAACTTCACGCCGTAGGGCGGGTCGATGTAGATCATTTGCACCTGACCCCCCAGATTCTCGTAATGCAAGAGCGAATTCATCACCACGAGGGAATCGCCCAGGATCATGCGGTTGGTCCAGCGGTCCCGATGTTCGTACGCCTTCAGCACTTGATCGGTGATCGAATGGGCCGGGTCGCCGAACAGGTCGAACAGGACCGCCTGCGTCTCGGTCGAGCGGCGATGGCCCGAGAGGGTCTCGATGATCGCCTTCGTCGAGAGTCGTTCATGGACGAAGAGCGGGAGGGTCGGGACGTCAAAGCTGAGTCGCTCGGCCTTGCCCGCCCAATTGAGAAACGGTTTGCTGAGGGCGGATAACTTCTCGGCGGCGGATTGAATCGCCGCGATGAGGGTGTTGCGATGTGAATCGCTGGTCGCCGCTTGAAGTTGGGCGGAAAGGGTGGTGATTTCGGCGATGAGCGATTCGCCCCGTTCGCGGGCCGAGTTCTGACCGTCCCAGTGGAGTTCGGGCGCGAGGGACGAATCGTAACGATAGGTGGCGGGGGGTTTCTTCTTTTTGAACTGGGCCTGCGTCCCCACGTCGGGCCGCATGGGCACGCTGGCTTGCGGATGTTCGTAGCTTGTGGCCCTGGGGGGCGTGGTCGGAGTCTTCGCTTTTTTTCTCGCCATGAACGTCTCTGTAAGGGTAGGTCAGGTACCCCGTACCTGACATGAACACCGGTCGTCGCTCTCGTTCCGTCGCGCGCCGGTAGCGGGGGACAAGTCGGATCCCACGTCGGCACAGCGGAACTTTCCCACGAGGTGGTGATTCAAACCCTCGTAGGATACCCGTTGGCGGGGAGAATCAAAAGTGGGTTGTGGGAGGGCGGGGATTCTCAGGGTTTCACTTGGGGACGCCTGCTTGACGTACCAACCCGAAACGTGAGTGAGGATTCTTCGCGTTTTTGCCCGCATTCCTCACTGACGTTCGGGTTAGAATTTTCCCGGCATGAAACATCTGAAAATCCCTGGGAATCAAGCCTTGGCAATGGCTGTTCCACAATTTGCGGGCGAGTTGATGTCCGCCATTCGCAATCGCGGTTTTAGTATTGTCGAGCCGCCTGAACTCGAACCGCTCGTGGTTGACTGGGACGAACTTCAGGCCGAACGGTTGGGCTTGTTTCCCGGTTATGAGCGGGCGAAGATCGCCGCCTGATTCGTTTCGTAGTTGACAACTTTCTCTCGGTCTCGCTCCGTCTCGGCAGCGGCCGGGGCGGAGTGGGGCCGGGTCTTTCATCCACAGGAGTAACGCATGATTCAGAGGAGCATTGGCTGTCGCTACTGTGACGATGGCGTCATCGCTTTGGACAATGTGTTGGTCGATCACGACGGAAAGTTCATCGAGGATATCGGTTGGTTTTGGGACCACGCCGAAGACCGACACAAGATCGCACACGATTACTTGTTCGCGAATTACGTCTGCCCCAGCAACGAGCATTATCCGTTGC
>JAYUFG010000036.1:0-2848 GCA_043738845.1 Planctomycetaceae bacterium | reverse complement strand
CTCGATACGGGCTATCAGTTTCAAGAGACGCTCGACCTGCGCGACGAGATTGCCCGCCGTTATAAAATTGAAGTCGAAATGAAGCGAGCCGACACGACCGTTGCGGAATATGAAAAGCTGCACGGCGGTCCTCTGTATCAAACGAATCCCGACCAATGCTGTTTTGATCGCAAGGTATCAGTCTTGAAGAAGGCGGCGGTTGGGTTTAATGCCTGGATGAGCGGAATTCGTCGCGATCAAAGTCCCGACCGAGCAAGAGCGGCGATTGTTGGCTGGGACAAAAAATTCAGCCTCGTGAAAGTCAGCCCGCTCGCGAACTGGACGAAGAAAGACGTTTGGAATTTGATCGTCAAAGAAAACATTCCTTACAATCCTTTGCACGATCAAGGTTATACGAGTATCGGCTGCTGGCCTTGCACGCGGGCGGTTGGTTTGGGCGAAGACGAACGTGCGGGGCGTTGGAGCGGCTTTCAGAAGAAAGAGTGCGGGCTGCACACCGAGTAGAGGAAATGATGAATGATGAATGCAAAAGTTAAAAGTCAAAATGCAAAACGAAATTTGGGGCGAAATGGGGGCCAGGGTTTGTGCAGCAGACCCCACGTGAATTATGAAGCTCTCCGCGAAGATTGAATATGCTTTTCTGGCGATGTTAGAATTGGCGATGCGCTACGACCGCGACGAGCCGGTCTGCATCCGCGATATCTGTGACCCTCATGCGATTCCATCGCATTATCTCGTGCAAATTCTCGCACAATTGAAAGGTGCCGGTTTGGTCTTTGCTACCCGGGGGACGCAAGGCGGTTATCAATTGGCTCGGCCGCCAGCGGAGATTTCGCTGGGCGAAGTTTTCTATGTCATGGACGGGCCACGGTTCATCGGAGACGAGCATGAAGACACATCGCCCGTCGCACGGGTACTCCACAAGACGCTGCAAAAAGTCGGCGATTCACAACGGTCGCAGTTGAATGGAATTTCGTTCGGCGAGTTGGCGGACAGATCGCGGGGGAAGGTGGAGGGGATGTATTATATTTGAACGTAGGGGTAGAAGATGAGGGGCGGGGAAGTGATGAATGACAAATGGAAAAGAAACCGATTACCGACGGCGAGCGGAAAGTGTAATCTCTCTGTTCTCTACTCGCCGTTCATAGCTCATTGTTCTCTGCCTCCGTTCGCCCACCATGCTCTTGCTGCTCGATAACTACGACAGCTTTGTTCACAATCTTGCTCGATACTTCGAGCGATTGGGCCAAGAGACGTTGGTTGTTCGCAATGATGCCATCAACGTCGCTGGCGTTCGCGCAATGCGACCCGACGCGATCATTCTTTCGCCCGGTCCTTGTACGCCGACGGAGGCGGGCAGTTCGCTCGAAATCGTTCGCGAGCTGTATCGCGAGATTCCCATTCTCGGCGTTTGCTTGGGACATCAAACGATTGTCGCCGCGCTCGGCGGTCGAGTCGTGCGAGCGTTGGAACCGATGCACGGCCGAGCGTCGCGCATCGAACATTCCGGTCAAGGGTTGTTTCGTGGTGTGGCAAATCCGCTAACCGTCGGCCGTTATCACTCGCTCGTTGTCGAAGATTCTTCGCTCCCCAAGGAATTGGCAATCACTGCCCGGTCTGAAGATGGAACGATCATGGCACTCGCCCATCGGAAATTGCCCGTTTTCGGCGTTCAGTTTCATCCAGAGTCAATTCTGACGGAGCAGGGCTATTCGTTGCTGGCGAATTTTTTGCGACTGGCTGGCTTGAAACTTGGCGAATACGTCCCTACGCTAAGTGATGAATTGCTGATCCCGATGCCGGACTCGGCGATTTCGGAGTCGCCGAATAGGCCGATTACTTTTTGAGGACACCCGATGTTATTCAACTTTGAAGCAAGCAATTTTCGGTCGATTACGGCGTTCGTCCTAGAAACTTTGGCGGCAACTTTGTTAGGGACTTTTTCAAAAAATGTTTTTGCCGCAGACGCTCCCCGACCGAACATTTTGTGGATTTCTAGCGAAGATCATGGCCCACACATGGGCTGTTATGGCGACACCTATGCGACGACGCCGAACGTCGATAAGCTTGCCACGCAAGGTCTACGATTTACGCATTGTTGGTCGAACGCGCCGGTTTGTGCCCCGGCCCGCACCACAATCATCAGCGGAATGTACGCACCTTCCACCGGCGGCGAGCACATGCGGAGCATGGTGCAATTTCCTGAGGGAAAGAAAATGTTTCCGCAATTTTTGCGAGAGGCGGGCTACTACTGCACCAACAACGCCAAGGAGGATTACAACCTGACCAAGCCAGGACAGGTGTGGGACGTTTCCGCGAACAAGGCTCATTGGCAAAATCGACCCGCCGACAAACCCTTCTTCGCCGTGTTCAATTCACTCAAGAGTCACGAGAGCCAAATCCGAACGCGACCGCATAAGCCGATTCACGACCCGGCGGGCGTTCGTATTCCCGCCTATCACCCTGACACGCCGGAAGTTCGTCGCGATTGGGCCCAGTACTATGACCAAGTCACCGCAGCCGACGCCGACGCGGGTGAACGCCTGAAGGAACTGGCCGCTGCGGGCCTGGCCGAAGAGACAATCATTTTCTATTGGGCCGATCATGGTTCGGGGATGCCTCGCAATAAACGCTGGCCCTTTGATTGCGGGCTGCATGTGCCGCTGATCGTGTACATTCCGGAAAAATTCAAAGACCTGCGACCGCCGGAATACAAGGCTGGTGGAACGAGCGACCGGCTGGTCAGCTTTGTTGATTTTGCACCAACGGTGTTGAGCTTGGCGGGCATCAAACCGCCGGAGTGGTTACAGGGACACGCTTTCCTTGGCAAGTTTCAAGAAGCCCGGCA
>JAYUFG010000035.1:0-7533 GCA_043738845.1 Planctomycetaceae bacterium | reverse complement strand
TCGTGGTCGTACTGAACTTTCCTCGGGCGGAGGTTCCAGCGACGAATCGGCCAGATACGGCTGTTCACTCCGGAATACTTCCGGAGCGGGAGCCATGTCGCGATCATGGTCCGAATTGCGTTCGATTGATCGTGACGTCGGTGGCGACGACTCCAAAGCCGTGGAACGCAGTGGCTCGCGAGTTGGCTTGGCACTCAGTTGATAGTCCAGATTGTCGGGTGCCAGTTCGGCCGCCCGATGATAGTGGATGGTCGCCTTTTCCGATTGCCCCAGCGCGTCGAGGACGACCGCCAGCGAGTGATTCGCCGCCGCGTCGTTCGGGTGCTTCTCGACCGCAAACTGTGCCGGTTCCAACGCCTCCTTGGGCGTCGCATTCAATAACTGATACTCGACCATCAAAAGCTGCGCTGGCAAGAACTCCGGACTTCGGGCGAGGAGCTTTTTCAGGGTCTCGCGACAACCGTCCATGTCACTTTCTTTCCATTGCACCAGGGCGGCCTGATACTGCGCACCGTCCCTTTGCTGCTCGAATTGACGCACGGCGTCCTCTTTGCGAATCGCCCCCTGCGCGTGCGGGCTTTTGTTCTTGCCCGACGGAGATTGTTGCCAACTGGCACAGCCCGAGACAACGCACGCGAGTCCCAATGTGCCCAACGTAAACAGGCTTTTGGTCGAAAGGTATTTCATCATGGCACCCTTACTTTCCGTCAATTCCGAACAGGGGTTTTACACTCGTGTTGGCGTTACGCTAACGCAAATGTTGTGGTTTATCTATGTTGCGGCTTGGACCGGGCATCCCCGCATCACGCGGATGGAGCGGAATTTGTTCACTCCGCACACCTTGTTCACTCGGCGGCACAGGCGGGATGTCGCCGTCGTTCGGCACCCAGCGTGAGACCGATTGCCCTTCGACCGGTTGCAATGTGCCGAGCGTTTTGGGATGCAGTCCCGTGTATTGTCCGTCGTGGTTGCCGTGCCAAATATCGGCTCGCAAGTCAATCGCTTCTTTGCTGAGTGGATCGAAATGAATCGCCATGTCGGCGAACCGCAACGCGCGAGCGTCGTCGCCCTGCGCAAATGCTTGTTGAGCGAGCCGGAAATACTTGCGGCCGATGTAACGCTTGCCGATGGGACTCATCTCGTCGGCATAGACGCTTTGTCGCCGTTTGAATTCGCAGGCGGCGCGATCTCCTTCCCCACAAGCGTCGTCGTAGACGATGTGCGGCGTGATCAGTACGAGAATCTCCGAGCGTTGGGTCGATTCCTTTTTCTGACGAAACAGCGGACCGACGCCTGGTAAATTGCCCAACAGCGGAATTTGCGAACCGGTCGTTGCGAGGTCGTTGCGAATCAGACCGCCGATAATCACCGTGCAGCCGTCGCGGCACATGATGTTGGTCGTGACTTGCGTGACATCTTTTTCCGGTAAAGTAAACGCACCCTTCAACTGGACCGAACCGGTTGAAAGTTCGGGATGAACCTCCATGCGAATGAGTCCATCACTGGAGATAAACGGCCGCAATCGAAGTTGCGTGCCGATTTCCAGAAACTCGACCTTTTGCGAAGTGCTCGTTTCCGTAACGGTCGTGCTGACGTAACCCAGCTGCGCACCGATCAGAATTTCGGACCGTTGTTTGTTCAAGCACAGCAGCCGTGGCGTCGCGATAACGTTCGTATCGCCGATCGTTTCCAGAGCGTTCACGAACAGGCCGAGACTGCTGTCCAAGAATCCAAACTTGAAACCGCCGTCCTTGAATGCGACTTGCCCCAAGTCACTCAACGGCGAACCGGAAGCCAGCTTGATATTGCTCTTGTCACGTAATAATTGAAAATCGACGCCCATTGAATGTTCATCATCAAGCTTCACACTGAGGATCATCGCTTCGATGTGAACCTGCATCGGCCGTTTGTCGATCTCGGCGACGATTTGATCGACCTGCGCGAGAACTGCCTCGTAATCTTTGACGAGGATCGCCTCGCCACCGGCGAATGTATCTCCGCCCGCCTTGTTACCGTCGGTTGCGATTCCCATTTCCGATTGGTTGGTCACGCTCACTGTGCCCACACCCGGCGTCAACAGGGGCGTAACAAGATGCTGCACCTCGGCCGCTCGCACATAGTTGGGTCGATACATTCGTGTCCCGATTCGATCCAAGTTCTGCTCCATCGTTTGAAAGTCTTGGTGGGTGCCGACGTAGACAAACCGTCCATCGCGGCGGGCCAAGTAACCGGTCTGTCGCAAGATCGCCGAGAGTGCCGTATCGATATCGACATTGTTGAGGGACGCCGAGACTTTGCCCTGCACGCTGTTGCTGGCGAGGATATTGAGGCCACCCTGTTCGCTCAACAAGTCAAGCACTTCACGCAGGTCCATGTCTTGAATATGAATCGAGAGATGGTCGTCCCCTTCGCCTGGCACGCGAGAAATTCGGTTGCGGTCGTTCTTGTTCGATCTCGCCGTCTCCTTTGTATTTTCTTTGAAGGTGTCCTTAGAGTTGTCCTTCGTTTTGGAAGTGGCCGCATTGTTGCCGCCGTTGGCGTTTGTCGTGAGTGATTTTCCGCCGTTTGGTGTCAGGAGCGGGCTTTTTTCTGACGTCTCGGGCGACTTCATCGCGGGCGTCGGTTTCTTTTCGGCTGGTTTGCTTAGCGTTTCGCCTTTGGCTGCCGAGAGTTCCTCTTCTTCCAGACCTTGCAACACGTTTTTGGTTTTCTTCAGGTAAACTTCGAGTGTCGCCTTTTGTTCGGGAGTCAAATCGTCGGGTATCGTAAGAGATGGGGCCAGCAATGGCACGTCCTTTGTGTCGCCGGAAAACTTTTGCGCGATGGGAGCGGATGGCTCAACAAAGATCGGACCAGAGGAATCGAGCGATGGGCGAACCGCGGCCGACTTGAGCGGTCGAATTTCGCGCGACGTTTCCATCATCCGTTCGACGGGCTTCGGTTCAACGAGAGCCGGTTCAACCGGTATTGAGCGAAAGGGATATTCTTCCTCCCGCGATGAGGATCTCGGAGCGACTGGCGTTGGCGGCGTTGAAATAGTCGGCGCAACAAGAGCGGCGGTAGCCACTTCGCGAGTCTGTGGCGGTTGCTTCGTGCCGAGTGAAAGGGCCAGCGCAACGGCCGTGCCGATGCCACCCAATACGAATAACGATAATACGAGCCAACGTGCTGTACTATTCATGGTCTTCCGTGACGCCGTTGGAGAAAATACTCGGCCGATCAATCATCCTTAATTGATCGCGCGCTGGTATCGAAAACCTTGTACTTACTTAGGGCGAAACTCCGGGGGAGAAAACACCGCCAAATAACGCTAAACACCGGGGGCTTACGCCGTCCGGCTCGCTTTTGTTTATTTTGAACCTTCAAGGGCTGACTCGTCCGAAGGCTCCGTCAATTCGAAGCTGTGTAACTTGATATCAAACTTCTTGCCGTCTCGTTCCAACACGACAACCTTTTGCGAAATGTCGGCCACCGTGAATTGAATCTTTGCCTTCGCCGTTTCACCGGCCACTAACTGTCCAATTCGATACGTTTTCCCGTTGATGACCGCTACCCGTCGTTGACCACCGACTAGCGTACTGTTCAGCGTGATTTTTGCTTGTTGCGGCGTGATATCCGGCTCGGGCACCGAACGCACAAGTGGTTTTGGTGCCGCAATCTCTTTCACAACCGCCAAGGTGGCGAACGGATCTCGACTTTCCAGGCGAACCGCCGGGGCATGTCGCGGATCGTGCCGCACCCAATCGTTCATTTTCCGCCAAGCAGGCGGAGTAAATGCTTCCTTATTACTGGTACCCGTTTCGTTTGTCATAGCCCCGCCACCCACCGTGTCGGCGACCATCGTGGCCCCAACTCCATTTACTGCCGTTCCCGTTGTCGCAGTTGGCGGCAGTGCTTTGTCCCCTTTACCCAGGACCAAGGGCATCCAGAAGTAAATGGCCACACTACACAACAAGGCGAGCAGAGCCGCCTTTTGAGGGCTGGCTTTTAACTCGCGCTGGATTCGGGACGTTAAAGTTGAACTCATAGAACTGTGTTCACCGGAACGGAAAGCTCTTCCCGGCTCCTCTAATATCGGACGGCGTTAAGGTTTACCTAATTAGAAATCTCTTGATTACCGGCAAAAACATCCAATCCTACCTCAGCTACCGGCTTTTTCTCTCCATCCCGATTCGCCTCAATCTTCAATTCGCTTACCCAAATTGCCTGAGGTAACGATTCGAGTCGGCGGAGCATTTCATAAACCGCCGCGTAAGAGCCGTCCACATTCAGGTGGATTGGTGTCTGGATTAAGGTCTCGAATTCGCGCGGTTGGTGCGGCGTGAGGCGATTGCTGTGCGTCCCGGCCGATTTAGCCAGCGTCATCAGCGAACCGAGAAACTCGGACTGGTGTTTGCCTTGCGGAGCCTTGTCGCGCCAGGTTTGACAGAACTCGTCCGCTTCGCGAATTTGGCGTTCGGTCGCTTGTACGGCCGACGCCAGTTTTTCGGCCTGAGCGATGTACTCCTGTTGGCTTTGAATTTCTTTCCGCAGCGCAGCCAGAGTTTTCATGCCTGGAAAAAACGACCAGTACAAATAGGCAGCCGCGACCGCTGCGAGGGGAATCGTAACGATCCAACTCGACCGCTTCTTCGGTTTGGCGAGCGAGCTTTTCACGCCCGGCTTCGTGACGGTGTTTGGATTGGGTCCGCTGCTCATGGTTGGCCTCGCTGGGCAAGGTTGGCGTTCGACGAATGACTTTCCGCCGTGCGGTCGGGAAGCGTGGACTTGTCGGCCGAAGGGGCTGGGCCGCCAGGCTGACCATAGCCGGGCCGCACGATCAGCCGGGCCGTGAATTTTGAACCACTCTGTTTTGCCTCGACACTATCTTTGTCGTTCGCAGAATTCTCGTCTCTTTCAATCGGTCCCCATTCGACTTTGACAAACAGTTGCTCATGCGATAGCTGTTGCAGATACTGCTGAATCGCTTCGGCGTCGTCCGCCGTGCCGGTTAATAGCACTATCGTGTCACGATGGTCGCACGTTTCGCGAAGTCGCCGCAGGTCGCGGGCAGCGGGCGAAAGACCGGCCAACTGGGCCGCTTCTTCTGCCGCAGTCAATTTTTTCGCAGCCTTCAGAGTGTTCTGCGAGGCCGGATGGTTATTGCCCACATGCGGTTCTTCCTGCACAATTCGCAACTCGCGGAGCGTGACGCCGCTGGGGAGTTTTTCGACGACCGCACCGAGAACCTGCGTCTTCGGCCAAGGATGTTGCAAATATGCGTACAAGTTGGCGTTGTCGTCCGCTTTTTTCAAACGACGTTGTGTCTCAGCCAGTTTTTGCGTTTGAGCTTGGGCAGCGATGTATCGCTCTTTCAACTCACTCAGTTCCCTCTCTGCCTGACAGCGGAATGCCAATTGGGCCGCTCCAGCGGCAGCGATCGCGCCGACGACCAGCGTCACGACGATCCCGCGCCAAGCATTCGTCTGCCGCTTGACCTTCTTGTCGCGATACGACGCCGGCAGAAAGTCGATGTCAGGAGTGGTGGATGATTGGCTCATAGTTTAAGAAAGTTAAAACTCAAAATGCAAAACGGAATGAAATGACCAATGTCTAAGCCAAAATGTCAAATGAAAAAACTCTGCTGCTTCGTCATTGGACATTTGGGCTTAGACATTCGTCATTACTCCCCTCAAACTTTCAGCGCAAGCCCCGCCGCCACATCCCACTGTCCCCGGCGATGGGTCGGCAAATTGACCTCGCACGTTCGTAGCGGGTCGCCAACTTCGCACTTCACGCCCAGACGCTCGGAAAATTTATCCGCCAATTGCGAGGAGGCTTCGCCACCACTCAACACGAGCCGCGACAATGCCTGACCGCGGAACGTCACACTGTGATAGCGAATGCACAACGACAGTTCATGCACCAGCCGTTCGATCACGTCGCGGGTCGCGTCGTGAATACTTTGGGAAATTTCAGGGTCTTGTTGATCGGCTCGGCGGTCACCATTGTTGCGACGCAAACTGGTCGCGGCCGCTGGCTCCATTCCAAGTTGATTGGCAATCGCTTCGTCGAAGTGTTTGCCACCGACGTCAATGTATTTTACGAACAGGATTTCCGCACCGCAGGCGATCACGACCGCGGTATTCGCTGTGCCAATGTGGGCGAACAACGCCCGTTGCGTGTGATCTTCGTCGCGGCGAAATTGTTTTACGTAGGATCGCAGCATGGCAATCGGCTCGACATCGACCGCGACGGGCCGCAATCCGGCACTCATGACCATGTCGAGCAGACCATGCAGCACCGGCCGATGACAGCCGAGCAGAATCACTTCCCGCTTGAGCGAATCGGCCTGACGGACGTCGCCCGCTTCGAGATAGCGAAGATCAGCGTCGGCGACCGGATAAGGGAGCTTGGCGACCGCTTCTTGCTGAACGAATTTATCAAGTTCCGCACCACTTGACTTGGGAACGCGAACATTCTGCACGAATAGTTCGCGGGCACTCAAACAAACGACCGCATCGCGACCGCGAAAGTCGTGTCCCTCGCGGGCAGAATGGAGCGCATCAACAGTTGCCTGACGGCGTTCGTCGATACTCATTTCGCCAATCGTGGCTGGCAAATCCCAACGGGCTGCCTCGACAACGCGGGTTTGCTCCCGATCAAATTGCAGCAACTTCACCGAGCGACTGCCGATGTCGATACCGATGGGACCGCACGTGTTTGGACGAAACCAACCAGCCATAGCAAGTTCTTCTTAATGCGAAACAACGCAGAGCGTTGAGAACGGACCGCCGGACTCGAACGGACCCAGGAAATGGCCCAAGAAAAGGTACGACACGATTCGTGCGCACAGATCGCAACTTGCCAAGAACTCGGCCCGAGAATCGGCAGGACCGTTACAACCCGGACGGGTGAGTCGCGGTCATCGTACCGACGCTGGGCAAGCCGCTGATCGGATTCACCGTGATGGAAAGGTACCGCGCCCCGTCACTGCTCGTCGCAAATAGCCAAATCACGGTCGAGTCGGTGCTCGTCGTTTCGCCCAACGCACCGAATTCGAGCGTCGTCGTCGTGACGGGCGAGGTGGACATTTGCCGCACGCCGAGCAAACTCGCTTGATTGCCGAGACAGGGCAAAGTCGCAAAGCTGACGACGTGACTGGTCGCAGTGTCCAGCGACGTATGAAAGGTTGACGTAGGCAGCGTGTTGAGCGCGGTGTTCGTGCCGCTGTGGGTGAGTGTGAATTTGTTGCCCGACGTACTGAATGTCAACAGATACTTATCGTTATTCGTGACGGCCAAGCTTCGCGTATAAGCAATTTCGGCCGAGACGATTTCGGCCGCACCCAATAGTTCCTCCCGCACATTTGTGCCGCTGTTCACGGCGATCAGCGCAGCGAGAATACTCATGATCGTGATAACGACCATGACTTCGATCAGGGAAAATCCTGAAGAGCGTGTTTTGCGGTGCGGTGAATGGAACATAACAGAGCTACGCAACGGGGTTAGGAATACATCCACAATGATTGTCGTCTTTCGCGGAGCGAAAGAC
>JAYUFG010000034.1:0-2860 GCA_043738845.1 Planctomycetaceae bacterium | reverse complement strand
CAACCGATACCGACGCAAACGTTGACGCGGAATTTTATCTGCCAAGGTTGTGGGGCCTCGATGGCCTACGATGCCGCGGTCGGTGCGCTCCGCTGTCCATTTTGCGGTTCGACACGTGTCGATGAACAACCGCCCGCGCAGCTCGTCACCCCCAGCCGGATCGTGCCGTTCGCCGTCTCGCGGGAACAAGCGGTGGCGTCCATGCGGGCTTGGCTCAGCAAGGGGTTTTGGCGGCCGAATGATCTGTCCGAACAGGCGGCCGTCGTGAAGATGACGCCCGTGTTTGTGCCGTATTGGGTCTTTCAGGCGCAAACGTTTACGTATTGGACGGCCGACACAAGTGCGGTCCCCTTGGGCTCGAACGCCAGTTGGGCACCCCTGTCGGGCGAGCATCGGGGAGAATACAACGGTCTGCTCGTCAGCGCCAGCGGTCCGTTGTCTTCGGAAGAAACGGCGGCGATTGCACCGTTTGATATGGCACTCGCCCTGCCGGCGGAACAGGTCGATCTGTCGCAGACGATCCACGAGCGGTTTTCCGTGCCCCGGAAATCGGCGCGGCCCCTCGCACGGCAAGGACTCGAATCGCTGGAAATGCAGGCGAGCGCCAAGCACGTGCCGGGCAACTGCCGCAATCTCAAGGTCAACACGCGGATCGAAGACCTGACGAGCGAGCCGATGCTATTGCCCGTCTGGATCATGGCCTATCGTTATCAAAATCGGGTTTATCGTTTCTTAGCGAATGGACAAACGGGCCAGGCGACCGGGCAAGCACCGGAATCCTGGATCAAGAAGCTCGTCGTGTTCGGGCTGATCGCATTAGCGGTCCTAATTTTGTTCATGCTCTTTACAAAACGGGCGAGGGGAGTCGAGCCGACACTACCGAACTTTTCAAGCAGTAACCCCACGGTGAAAGACTTCTGTTCGGGTGCTGCCGAGTTAGGATCGACAACGAAATGCGCAGCCAATCCAGTGTTTACCCAATAGACAAAACAACCACCGTAGCGAGCACCATGATGGCCAAAGAAAAAACAACTCGTCCCCAACGTCCCGATGCCGAGCGACGAGTTCGTCAGGCAGGACGGCATTCACGAACAATCCGGCTGCTTCAATTACTGTTGTCGCGCGGCCGATACCGGATGAAGGATTTGGCCGCGGAGTTGAACTGCACGGAGCGAACCGTTTATCGCGACCTGAAGGTTCTCGAATATGCCGGTGTGCCGTGGCATTACGACCCGGAAGGTAATTGCTATCGAGTTCGACCCGGCTATCTGTTTCCCGTGATGCTGCCGACCGATGATGAACTGATGGGGCAGGCGCTGGCCTCGGCGATCGCCAAGGCACCGGGCCTGGATGTGTCTAAAGGAGCCCGGTCGGTGACGCAACGGCTAGCGGCCAAGGTCGGCGTAGACCAAGCAAAATTATTGTCGGACGCAGAGCAATTGGTCGGAGTTCTCAATTTGAAACTGGCCGACCACCGTCTGTGTGGTGACTTAATTCGCACGATTCAGTGGAGCTTAGTGCATGGCAAACAACTGACGGGCCAATACGCCAGTCCGTATCAGAAACAACTCGGCAAGGGCAAGATGATCCTGAATCCGGTTCGCCTGTGTTTGGTCCAGCAGGCATGGTATCTCGTGGCCCAACCGGCCGATAAGGCCGAATTGAGAACATACCGCGTGGCTCGATTCAAATCACTTCGCATGTTGGAAACACCGGCCAAGGTCCCGGTGGACTTCGACCTGAATGAATACTTTGGCAATGCCTGGGGAGTCTATCGCGGCAGCGAACGGTATGACGTCGAAATCTTGTTCAACGCGGAAGCGGCCCCGCTGGTCACCGAAACGCTGTGGCACAAAACGCAAACGGTCAAACAGCACAAAGATGGCAGTGCGACGTTGAGCTTCAGCGTCGATGGTCTCGACGAAATTTTGTGGTGGATTCTGGGTTGGTCGGGTAGAGCCAAAGTTCTCAAGCCAGAGAAGTTACGGTTAATGGTCGTCGAACAGTTACGAGCCGCGTTGAAATTACAGGGTGAATGAACGGCCGAAATAGGATGAATTTTTGAGGCTGGATTCAAAGATAACGCTCTAGTGTGCGATATGGCATTGGGCTTGGTTTCCAGCGGGCAAAATTAAAAAGCAAGATTTTTAACGCGACTATCAGCCGCTCTCAGTAGGAGCCGTGGATCGCACAGGTCGCAGGTTCGGGCAACGGGGTAACTGACTGGTAAGACAAATCACCTTGAGGTGTTGGCGTTGACGAAACACAAACTCGAATGGATCACGGCGGTTGATCGGGCAACCGCGAAGGCGGGCGTCTCATGTCCGGCTCCGTACGTGGTCATTTCGATCCGTGATCCCGGTACCCGGCGGATTTCCTTTGGAAACCGGGTGGGCCTGCGGGATGTGTTGTTCACTGCGTTCCATGACGCTGAACCGGTCTCTGGTAGAAAACTGCCGGGGGAAATCCGCCAGTTCACCCGCCGACAGGCTCACCGCATCGCCAAGTTCGTTTGGAATTATCGAAGTCAAGTGCGGTCCATCGTGTGCCATTGCGAACAGGGGATGAGTCGTAGCCCGGCGTTGGCGATCAGTGAAGTTCTCGGCATTAAACCCCGTGCCGATCTAAAATGGACGCAACCCAACCCTTACGTCTACGAACTCGTGCGTCGGGCCCTAATCGTGATGAGTTGATGACAAATCGAAAAATCAGTGGCTACAAATCGCGTGTCATGGGGATCACAATGTCTAGATTCTGCAACTCGGCAACAACTGCTTTCGCCTTTGGGCATCGCTCGACGACCTGCCTCAACCGATTCCAGCAGGACGAGCGATCATTCGGCTCAGCAATCGCCAGAACT
>JAYUFG010000033.1:0-7564 GCA_043738845.1 Planctomycetaceae bacterium | reverse complement strand
CGACCGGCACTCCCCGCACCCGAGCCAACAGAGCCCGCTCAACATTTCGCTGCTGCTTGGCCAGCGACTCTCGCTGGCGTTCAATGCGATCCGCTTCCGTTTGCAAATCCAATAGGCCGAGTGAAACCAGAGCTTGCTCGCGAGCCTCACGTTCAATGCGTTCGATCAGGTTGGGTTCGGCCGCCTCCAAGGTCTCGATCTTCTTGTCGATGCGGCGGCCGATCCGCTCTTTCCAATGTTCTTTTTCCGCAACAGTCAAACCGGGCATAGGGAATCTCCACTAATAGTTTCAGAAGGAAAAATAGACAAATCGAAAATGACTTTCGTTCAGACTGGCGTGGGTAGCAGATTCTGCTCCAGCCATTCAACTTCGGCCGTCAGGGCTGCGGTCCGTTTGAGGAACGGTCCCAGAATCGGACCACCTACGGGCGAGAGATCGGCCAGCCACTGGCCAGAAGAGTCTGGCTCGACGAAGCTGGCTCTGGAAATTGTCACCCGGCCCAATTCGGTCAGGTCGAAGTGGTCATTATAGATGTGGCGGATACAGCCACTGGGAGCGACGATCAGGTCCATCGGTCCTCCTATTTCCGGCGAAGGATGTTTCGGCGAGGCCGATCCACCAGCAGTCCGTCCAAGACTGCTCCAACGCCCGACAATTGGGTGGCAATCTGTTGCCGGAGTCCCGTGTTATCGCGAAGCGATTGGGGTTCGACCCCGCGAACGATCCGCTGCGCCTGCCCGACGAGTTCATCCAGTTGCTCATTTGAGCGGACATTCAAGTGTCGAAACCGTTCAAAGAACTCATGCAGATTTTCGATGGCCGAGTCGCGAAAGACTTTGGGCTTGCCATCCTCCTGGCCACTCAGCCGCTCATTCAAATGGGACACGACGCCGGACAACTCTTGCAGGAACGCTTCTTCCGCCATTTGCACCGCGTCATCAAACCGGGCCTGCACCCGTTCGCATTCTTGGCGATAGAGTTCGGGCGAAAGTTGTTGCAAGTATTCGGGCGGCTCCACAGAAGGATAATCCCAGACGACCCCGAACAGGTTTCGCAACGAGGTCGGATAGTCGGCCGAATTGAACAACCGGCCCAGCCGTTGTCGGGCCGCAGACTTCAACTCGGAATACCGCTCGTCGAGTTGTTCGACCGCTTCGTCAAGTTCGGCTTGGAACGTCGTCATCTGCATGTCGAACGTGCCGATGTCGTCTTGGCGAATCAAGCGAACGCCTGGCTCTGGGTAAGGGAGCGACAGACTTTTCCAAAACGACAAAATCTGACTGCGGACACTCGTGACCGCTTTGAACGCGACGTGTCGCGTATCGAGCAGCTTCTTACCTGCCGACAAGAATTGTTCTTCCGCCCCAAACGTGTCGGCCGCTTGGGCTTTTTGTTCGTGGGTCAGTGTTTTGCGAACGCCGAGCCACGTAAACATCACACGAACGGCAGCCATTGTCGTTCGCAGCCGTTGGGCCGGAGGGGCGTGGTGGCTGGTGGAATCGTGAGTTGGTTCATCGAGCAACGTGTTGTTCATTCGGGATCTCCTATGGGTGTATGGAATTGGTGGTGTCAGGTTTGAACCTGCTTACGCGAAATCGACGTCCTCGGATTGCGGAGTGGCCGCCGCAGCGACACGGGGTAGCCGATCCGGCAGCGCGCCTCCTGTGCAAGATGGTTTTTTCCGGACGTTGATGCTACACTGTCAAACGGCGGCGACCATCTGAGTGATTGTCTCGCCTCTTTAGACTTATGATGCAGACGGTATCTCAAGTAAGGCCCTTCGCAAGGAGACGAACCATGAGTCGGCACTTGTTCTTATCGAGCACATTTTCGATGATCACACCTCTGCGGTTGAGCATCGGACTGTTGTTTCTTCTACCGGCTCTCGGTTCATGGGCTGGCGTGCCGAAAACCGCCTCGACGGACGATCAATACAAAAAACTCACGCCCGATTCCGAAGTAAAAGCCGACGTCCCCAAGGGAAAGCTGGAGAAATCCACCTGGGATCAGAGCAAGGTCTTTCCCGGCACGACCCGTGAAGTGACCGTGTATGTTCCTCAGCAATATGACGCGGCCAAGCCTACCGCCGTCTTCGTCTGTCAGGATGGCGTGATGTACAAGGCACCGACGGTCTTCGACAACCTCATCGCCAAGAAAGAAATGCCGGTGACAATCGGCATCTTCATCCAACCGGGCGATATTCCGCTCAAGGAGGGCGAGAAACCGCGCAAGCGTCCCGACGGAAGTCCGGCTCCGCGCGCAAATCGGAGCAAGGAATATGACACGCTGAGCGGCGACTACGCCAAATTCCTGCTCGATGAAATCCTCCCCGAGGTGAGCAAGAAATATAATCTTACCAAGGATCCCGAAGGCCGCTGCATCGCGGGCAGCAGTAGTGGCGGAATCTGCGCGTTCACGGTCTGTTGGGAGCGGCCGGAAGAATTCCACAAATGCTTCACGACAGTCGGCAGCTTCACGAACATTCGTGGCGGCGACAAGTACCCAAAATTGGTCCGTGACGCGCCGAAGAAGCCGATCCGCATGTTTCAGCAGGACGGCACGAATGACATCGTGAATCAGTTCGGCTCCTGGCCCGAAGCCAACAAGGCGTTAGCCAAAGTGCTGGACGAGAAGGGCTACGACCACAAGTTCGTCGTCGGCGAAGGCGTCCACAGCGCGAATCACGGCACACAAATCTTCCCCGAAGTGATGCGCTGGATGTGGCGCGACTATCCAAAGTAAAAGCCGTTTGTCAGAACGCTGACTTTACTTCTTTACCTTTCCAAGGTACCTCGTTGCGCCGGGGAACCGGGATGGGAAACGTCAGTTCCGCGCCCTTGTCCGTCAGACGGACGTACACTCCTGATAGCCCTTGGCGACCTTGGATTCGATCAGTTTGTCGGCGTGTTCTTGGGCCTTTTGGTCCGTGGCGAACGATTTGGTTTGCGACTGGCCCTCGGTCCCCAGCCGACCGTAGCGGACGGTCACGTCTTTGCCCGAATGGTCGATCTCCCAAAACTTGGCGGACGTACCGCCAACGAATTCAAAACGACGAGACATGGTTGGAACTCCTGAAAGAAAGCAGTTATGGAAATAGCTGTGGAATAAAACGTGGGTGCCAAACTTGCCCGGCTGCTACCCGGCGTTGGGACAAACGCGAACGAATGACGGGAACCGGGGGACGCCGCCGTCGGAAAGTTCTTGATACCGGAACGTAATCAGGCTGCCGATTGCGGGTGGGTGTTCGCGTTCGGCGTCGGACAAACCGGTCCCGACGGAAAATTGCGTCCCGTCGGCGAGTTGCACGAGCAAGGCTCCCAGACGACCTTTGTGTCGCCCTTTGCCCGGCTGATGTTCGAGCACGCGGGCTTCGGCATCGAGAAATCGTTTGACTTTGAGCAGCGTGTTTGACCGACACGTTTCGTACAACGAGCCGGGTTGTCGGAGCATGAGTCCTTCGCCACCTTCGGCCAAGATACGGTTCAGTTCCGTGTGCAAATGCTCCCGATCACGACACAAAAGTTGCGGCAAGGCCGACGCGTACTCGGAACTCTTCTCGGTCAACGTTTCCTGGAGGAACTTCCACCGCTGCTCGAACGGTTGCGACACGGCTGGTGCATCAAACACCACAAAACGAACGCTCCGCCACGTCTCGGGTTCATCCTGGCGGCGAATGATGCTCATCGTTTTTTGGAACGACTTTCTCGCCAGCCACAACTCACCGTCGAGCGGGACGTTCGGCAGACCCACCGTGAACCAAGCCGGGGCGTGAA
The DNA here is from genome assembly GCA_043738845.1 of Planctomycetaceae bacterium. GTDB lineage: Bacteria > Planctomycetota > Planctomycetia > Pirellulales > DASRSE01 > DASRSE01. Next base: position 3,790 of record JAYUFG010000033.1, on the reverse strand, counting down.
ACCGATTTCCCTGGCGCGAGACAAATTGTCCACCGTCCCAAAACGCTCGGGCACCATCCAGCTTTTCACTCAGGTACCAACCCGCCGGATCAACGTCCTCGGTCCACGACTCGGCCAACAACAAGCCGGGGACGGTCGGCTTGGCTTTGCTCTCGGCGGTCGGCGTGGCTGGCACGGCCGCACCAACTCGCTCGGCTTCCGCCGCTTCACTCCGCAGTTTACGGAGGTGTTTGCAGGTTCGCCGTTCAATCGCAACGGATTGGTTCCTCCAGGCGGGACAACTGCACGAATAAACGCCGCCGACATTCTTCAGCACATACGGCAAGCGGCCAGAACCTTGCATCTGGGTCGATTCGCCATCCTTCAGATCGGACATGAATAACCTCCGGAGATAAAATGTTAAACACAAAACGGGTTGTCGAACGGTTGCCAATGACACCCCAACGATTCGAGCGGCGAGAGTATTTCACCAAGTGACCATTACGTCAAACCAAGTTCTACCAGCTTGTCGTAGGCCGCTTCGTCGTTCGTGAATCTCCGGCAGTGATCACACCGCTCGACAGATGCACCCGCCGCCAACTTGCCGTTTTCCATCCGGGCGACGATACCTGGGACGCCCGAAGTAAAACTTCCCGGAGTCTCACATTCACAAGGCTGTTGGGCCTCATTCAAGTAGTCGCACAACGCATCAATCTCGTTGCCCGAGAGGGGCGTCGTGTCGAGATCAAAGTGCGGAAACCGCGACGCCGATTCGGGACCATCGGCGATCATCGTCGCCTGCCAATGTCGCAACGCCGCCAATACGGTCGCCAGTTCACGAGCGGTGAGCATGAAGAGTGCCTCCCTGGAGTAATGAAGCCAAAAGAATTTACAGAATTCCGTCCGACTGGGCCGCGTGAATCGCCTGTTCAATCGCCGTGCCGACCAACTCGGTCAGGGGCTGAACATCGGTCGCAATGACCGCCGCCCGCGTTAGCTTTCCGTCGAGCGCAAAATCCACGACGCCCGGCGAGCCGGGATCGCTGGCTTCCGCATCCCAATCGACGATCACGACGTCCGCATCGGCCGACTCACAGAACACACCCTGCACGACGCCGCCGCAGACACTCAGGACAATCGTCGGACCGGCCTCTTGAAGCTCATCCGGTTTACCAATTCGTCCGGCGACAAATGCAGCTTTCTCCCGCTCGATGAAGTCTTCGGCATTCTCCCAACGGACCGTTTCGGCCGTGACAAAGATGGCACCGCCGCTGAACTCGCCCACTCGCGGCTTGGAGCAGGTTCCGGCAAACGTCAGCGACCAGCAGTCGTGCGGCCGGAACTGCTTGAGAAACTTTTGCACCAGATGGGCCATATGATCGAGGTTGCAATGGTCCTCGCTGTACAACCACAAATGGCGTCCCCAATGGTCATCTTCGTCGTGCTCCGAGAACTCGAATTGAAACTCCGGCTCTTCGACAAACGCCGGATCGTAGTCGGGCAAGTCTCGCAGCCCCCGACAACCACGCCAGTTGGCCTTTTGCGGGTCGCTCCCAGCGGGCAACGCATCCATTGGATATTCCTGACCATCGAACACACAAATCATTTGCAACTGGTCTTTCAACCAACTCGCCTCTTCATCGGTCAATTTCGTTAGCACTTCCGAAAACTGAGTGTACATGTCGGCCATGCGGCGCTCCTGAATAGAAAGTAAGAATAACAAGAGAGGCCACACGTTCGTGGGCTACTCGCCTCTCTCTCGACCGATTTCTGAATCACGCCCCTTGGCTTCGAGATGCTCGAAGTCGGTGAACTTGGTGATCGGAGCAACCACATTGTCGCCGAGTGCGTCTTTCAAACGCCCCGCGAACGCCGCGATTAGGTGGTTCCATTCTCCGACAGTCCGACCGAGAGCCTCCATGTCTCGCGTTTCCCAGTAGTCCCCCTCGTCGTTGACATCTTCCAAGATGCCCAACTCCTTCGCGAAATCGAGTAACCGCACGACCGACAGGTGACATCGCAAGAAGTTCTTCACGCCGCCGTATTGCGGGGCCGACGCATATTGGGTTTTGCAAAAGCTGCCCCATCGCCAACCGGACAAACCGGTACGGAGCTTTGTCGTTTGGCCCGGCCGTCGGGAATCACTCGCCTCGATCGTCGCCGGATACTTGCACAAACCGAAATTGGCCTGCTCCGAACCTTCGCCCGGCAACGTGTCGAACGCGATCAGATGCGTTGGCGAAACATGCACCCGATAGTGAATCCCCTTCTTCACGGGCAAGTCGAGATAATGGCCCGCCTGAACCAAGAGCCAGCGGCGGGGGTCTTTCTGCGGCCGCCGTTCGTAATCGCATTCGTCGCCGGAGATTTCCACGACCGGGCCGACCTTCGCGAACGGCAAGTCACGGGCCCGACTCTGCATCCGACGAACGACGTCCCGAGCGTCGCGCAGATTGCCGCCGTACTTCAGTGAATAATGAATCGTCAAACCCATACGCGGTTCTCCGGGAGGTGATTGAAATTGTAAACGACAACGATTCGCACTGGCTATCTCCGTCAATTCGTCGCCGGATCGCGGGCGACCCGGCGGCGGGTGCTGGATAATTTAACTGGGTCGCGCTCGTAAATACCCGGTCGTTCCGCACTCAAGCATCGCCCACTCGCCCAGGTGCGGAGTTTCTCGACCGATTCGGCTGCCGTGACCGCGACCGGCACAACATTCTGTGCCGCTTGTGAAAGTGGCACATCGAGCAACGCCGCCAAGCGACAACAACTCTTGATCTCCGCACCCGTCCATTGATCGTCGGTCGGCTTTCGCTGTTGCGAATCAAGTTGATAATGGGCCAAGTACATCCGCCAAATCGCGTCTTTCTGTTCCCGGCCGGGCAGGTCCAAGAAGAAAATCCCATCGAACCGTTCGGCCCGGCTAAGTTCGGGTGGCAACTTGCTGATATCGTTGGCCGTGCAAACCACAAACACATCGGACTCATGGTCGTTGAGGTACGTCAGCAACGTCCCAAACATGCGAGCCGAAACTCCGCTATCCGCCGAGCCAGAACCGGCTGCACCCGACAACGCCTTCTCGACCTCGTCGATCATCACCACACAAGGGGCCATTGCGTCAACGATCTTCAATGCCTGTCGCATTCGCTCCTCGCTCTGACCAACGAGTGAACCCATCAAGCTCCCCACATCGAGAATGAGCGTCGGCCGCCCCGTCTCGTTGCCGAGTGCTTTGCAAAACTGCGATTTTCCGCCACCGCTCACGCCGAGTAACAACGCTCCCCGCGGTCGTGGCCGCTGAGTCTCTCGTTGTGGCCGTCGCAACGCCCGCAGGCAGAACGCCTTGAGGGCATCGAGTCCACCGAGTTGGTCAAACTTCTCGCCGCCCCGGTGGATGGTCAGCAGTCCGCTCTTTTTTAGCATTTGGGACTTTTGCTCCCAAAGAACTTCCGGTTGCAGCCGATTATGCCGCACGAGCGACAAACTAAACGCCCCTTCGGCTTCGTATCGGGTCAGCCCGCTGGCCGCATCGAGCACCTGTTCCAGTTCGACACCGTTCGGTAACTCGCCGTCGTCCGTGGCAATGCCCGTGGCGATGTCGTGCAGTTGCTCCCGCGTCGGCAGCGGGTGTTCCAGCACCACGAATTGTTTTTCGAGTTCCGTCGGGATTTGCACGACCGGCGACAGGACGACAATGAACGTCCGGTTCTGTTTACCTTGGCTGATCTGTTGGGCAAGAGCTTGGACGATTTCAGCCGATTGCAAGAACCGATGGAAGTTCGTCAGGACCAGAAGCGTCGTGCCGTCC
>JAYUFG010000032.1:0-7576 GCA_043738845.1 Planctomycetaceae bacterium | reverse complement strand
CTCTCGCTCACCATCTTCTCCAACCCCCACTCCACCTTCTTCTGCTCCGTGTCCTACGCGACTCCAGGGTGAATTTTCGTTCCCTGCACTCAGTCTAGTTTTTTCAATCAATCTCCAATTGAGCCATTCTCCTCAGCAGTCGTTGCCGCGAAAGTCCCAGCAATTCCGCCGCCTTGCTCTTGTTCTGTTTGGATTGAGTCAATGCCCGACGGATAAGTTCCGTCTCGACTTCCGCCAAAAATGTTTCGAGTTGAATCGGCGTTGGACTTTTTTTAGGTCGAACATTCGCGTCGTTCGCCAACCGAATTCGCTTCGGCAGATCGGCAGCACCGAGAAACGGCCCCTCCGCTTTCGCATGGGCTTCCCCGATGAATTTGGAGAGTTCTGCAACATTGCCGGGCCAAGGATAACCGGCCAATGCTTCAATCGCCTCCGCCGTCAAACGAGAAAGTTGTTTCTTGCCAATTGCGTTTTGCTCCTCCAAAAACGCCTGAGCCAACAGCGGCAGGTCGCCGATACGCTGTGTTAGCGGCAACAAGTTGATCGTCAACGTTGCGAGGGAACTCGCCAGATCGGGAAGAAACTCAGGGGTGGGTTTCAAGTCACGAACCCGCAGCGCAAGCGACAAGTACGGCAAACTTGTCGCTGTGGCCAGCACGCGAAGACTGGACGACGGGGCGTTGAGTTGCCGCACGAGTTGCCGTTGCGCGTCGGCCGAGAGCAAATCGACATCGGTCAACAATACGGTTCCAACTGTACTGCTGGTTCCGCTCGCAACCTCGGCTCGTCGTGAGTTTGCCCGCTGAATGGTCGAATTCCATTGAGCGTCGAATTGCTCGGCATTGAGTTGGGCACCCGCGATGATCGAGAGCGGTTGTTCCACCGCCGGGTCGGCCAGGGCATGAATCGTTCGCGCGACATGTTTGCGACCACTTCCCGACGGTCCAACGATCAACACATTTGCCCGACCCGTCGCGGCGAGGGCGACTTGCGACCGGACCTGACGCATTCTGGGAGAATCTCCAACGAGGCGACCGAGTTGAAAACGGTCCCGCCATTGCCGCCGAAACCGCCACAACCGTTCGTGCAGTGTCGTCGGGTCGTGATCGGTTGAGGCGGATGCCGTTTCGTTCAAGTTCGGCTGGGGAAGGTCATGGGCGACCATGATCGCGACGATGCCGACACACGTTCCGTCGTCGCCCAAGAGCGGAAGAAACTCGACGGACCGTTCGCTCGTCGCATTCGAGCGGGGACAGAGGATCCGGCCCGTCAGTCGCGTCCCTTGCCAAACTTCCGGTGGTGGACAAAGTGCGGCGAGGGCGATATTTACTGAGGCCACTGGTTCCGGCGAATGAAAATCGCACCGCTGCCCGACGAGTTCGGCCGCCGTCGCACCGCTCCAATTCTCCACAGCCGTATTGACAAAGATAATCCGCCGTTCGCCATCGAGCGCGTACATCGGTTCCGCCGCCGCTTGAAAGAGCCGCGCGAGTTCAGTCCCCAGATTTCGCGACGTCCGAACAGTCATGCGGTGACTTGTAAAAGAGGGTGAAAACGAATCGTCCCGCTTAGCCGCTTCCTACGGAATCGCACGGAACGAATAAGCCTACGTCCATCATAATCGCTCGGAAACCATAAAAAAGACCTCTCGCAAATTTCACAAGGAGTGACAAACAGGTGTTACCTCGCACAGGTAGGCTGCCAGCAACCTTTCAGCTAGCAACCGACCATATATCTGAATGCCACCCCGGTAGCGGCAGTCCGGATTGGCACTTTTCAAGCCGGACGGCTCGATTTCTTTACCCGCCGCGTGTTAGACTTCACGTAGTAACGTGTTAAACTACACGCACATTCCCTTCGTGTTCCCCTCACCCAAGTTCCGCATGGCGGACCCTACTCCTACGAGACTACCTCATGCGTTACCGAAATTTTCTGACGTGTACCTTCGGCGAATTTATTTTTGCCAGTCTCTCCCTGTTTGCTTCCTCCGCCTCGGCCCAGCATCGTTTGATCACGCAGGGCAACGACAAACTGGCCATTGTCAAAGCTGACGGAAAAATCGAGTGGGAAATGAAGTGGGGCGGAATCCACGATATCCACCTCCTGGCCAACGGCAACATCCTGGCCCAAGAGGGCGGTCACAAAGTCGCCGAGATCGACGTCAAAGAGAAAAAGGTCATCTGGTCTTACGATTCCTCGAAGCAAAACGGCAACGACGGCAAGCCAGTCGAGGTTCACGCACTTCAACCTTTGGCCGACGGCCGCATCATGATCGTCGAAAGTGGCCCGGCACGGATTATCGAAATTGATCGCGACGGCAAGTTACTCAAAGAAATCAAACTCAAGACCAATCATCCCAGCACTCATTCCGACACGCGACTCGTTCGCAAACTTTCCACCGGAAATTATCTCGTCAGCCACGAGGCCGACGGGACAATTCGCGAGTACGACGCCGATGGAAAGGTCGTTTGGGAATACGAAATCCCCCTGTTCGACCAACAGCCCAAGGGTGGTCACGGGCCAGAAGGGTTCGGCAATCACACGTTCGCCTGCGTGCGGCTGAAAAACGGCAATACGCTCATCGCGACCGGCAACGGGCACAGCGTTTTGGAAGTGACGCCCGACAAAAAAATCGTCTGGGAAATTCACCAAAAGGATTTGCCGAACATCACGCTGGCCTGGGTCACGACGCTCGAAGTGTTGCCCAACGGTCATTACGTGATTGGCAACTGTCACGCGGGCAAAGGCCAACCCTTGCTGATCGAGCTTGAACCGGCGACCAAAAAAGTTGTCTGGACGTTCGATCAATTCGATCAGTTCGGCAACAGCGTTTCCAATTCACAACTGCTCGACGTGGTCGGAGAAGTGTTGCGATAGCCGACGTGAAAATCTACACCGGCGTCGCTCGACGAGGACGATAAATCTCCGTCGCGAAACCTAACTGCGCTTCCGCGCTGAAGGCCACCGTTTCACTCAACGTCGGGTGGGCATGGATCGACTCGGCAATATCGCGAGCAGTGCAACCCATCTCGATGGCCAACACCCCTTCCGCGATCAGTTCGCCCGCCCCCGCGCCAACGACGCCCATGCCCAGCACCCGCTCGGTGGCCGGATCAATCAGCAGTTTGGTCATCCCTTCCGTCCGCAAGATCGACTGAGCCCGTCCGCTCGCCGCCCAGGGATACTTGGCGACCTCGACGGTGCGGCCTTCCTTCTTGGCTTGTTCTTCGGTCAAGCCAGCCCACGCGATCTCGGGATCGGTGAAGACGACGGCGGGAATCGCCAGCGGTTCAAACGCGGCGTGACCTCCATTCAGCGTTTCCGCAGCGACCTTGCCCTGGTGCGACGCCTTGTGAGCGAGCATCGGTTCTCCGGCCACGTCGCCAATCGCCAAAATGTGCGGATCGGCGGTGCGTTGATGGTCGTCGATGACGACGAAACCTTTGCCGTCGATTTGAACTTTGGTGTTTTCGAGTCCAATCCCGCCGCTGTTCGGCCGCCGACCGACACTGACCAGAACTCGGCTGAAATTCTCTGTTCGCTGGCCGTTCGCATCTTCAAATACCGCGTCAATCGAGTCCTTCTTATCCGTAAGCGAAACAACTTTCGTATTCAGGTGAATTCCCTTGAACAGTTTTTCCAAACGGCTTTGCAGCGGCTTGACCAAATCGCGATCCGCGCCGGGCAACAGTCCGCCCGTGAACTCAACGACCGTGACCTTCGTTCCCAACTCGGCATAAACGCTACCCATTTCGAGACCGATGTATCCGCCGCCGACAACCAAGAGCGATTCAGGAATGTCTTTCAGTTCCAACGCCCCAGTCGAATTCATCACGCGATCGGTACCGATGTTGAACGCCGGAATTGCCGTCGGCGTCGAACCGCTCGCCAAGATACAATGTTCGAACGTAAGGCGGTCTTCCTTTTGCTCGCTACCTTCCACCGGTGCGAGGCGGAGCGTTTGCGAATCAATGAAAATTCCCTTCGCCCGAATGATTTGCACGTTCCGTTTTTTGGCGAGTTGGGCCAGCCCGCCCGACAGCGTGGTGATGACCTTTTCCTTGCGTGCTCGCAAAGCATCCACGTCGATTTTCGGAGTTCCGAAAGAAACGCCCCACTCGTGGGCGTCGCGGGCTTCGCTAATGACTTTGGCCACGTGGAGCAGGGCTTTCGACGGGATACAGCCGCGCAGGAGACACGTCCCGCCAAGCCGGGTTTCCGCCTCGACAAGCGTGACCTGCATCCCCAAATCGGCCGCCATAAACGCCGCCGCATAACCGCCCGGACCACCACCTAAAACGACAACTTGAGAGTGCAACATGGAGTTTTTCGCAGTTTTTACAATTAGAAGTTAGAGGACAATAATTACTTTGATTAGACGACCACCAATAACCGCCACAGGCCGCTGGAAACGACCCAGTCTCGGATAATGGGTCGGGTGCGTCAAGGTTTCACAACCACTGGTTAGGATTCGGCCCGAATTAACTTCCCGCTTACACGATAAATCGGTTAGCAGCGACGCGGAGCGGAGCGTGGAAGGACTCCCCAACGACCGTGTCGAAAGCAGAGTCAATTCAGGGAAATTATTTCAGTCCAATTCCTTAGCCCTAGCGTACCAAGTCCCATGTTAACGCTTGACAACTGGGTAAACTGCGGCAATACTGCGACCTTGTCCAATATAGGACTTACTCCACTAATGGACTTGGTTGAATGACTGAACTGCCCGATTGCCCCTGTTTCGGCGCGACCCTCGACAAGCTGGTCCAGCCCGCAATGTTGGCCGCACTGACCGCTGGACCCATTCATGGATACCGCCTGGCCGAACGGCTGCACGCGATGACCGGTCACTGTCAAGAAAATCACTGTGAAGAAAAACCCGACCTGTCGGGCATCTATCGGTTTCTCAAAAAAATGGAGGCCGGCGGATTAGTGACCTCGCACTGGGAAACGGCGGAGAAAGGACATGCCAAACGGCTGTTCCAAATCACCGCCGAGGGCCGCGCGTGTTTGGCTCAATGGACGACAACCTTGGAATCGTATCTGCAAGCGATCAGGAACCTCTTGCACGAAGCGAAAGCGGCGACGACGGGTGAAAACGTTCCTTCTCAGCAAGTTCCTCTTCAGCCAGATAAATTTAACCTCCCCGTGATTTGACACTTTGCAAACCTCTCTGGAACAGCATTATGAAATCATTGGCTATCCTCGCCCCACTCGTCGCGACAATTTCTGCGGTAACTTTTTCAACGATTTGTTCGTCGGCTTACGGTGCGGAACAACGCCCGCTCGATCCAGCCGCCGCGTATCAGGCAACCCGGTCGAACCCTGTGACCTACGACGTCGATTTTTCCGCCGTCGTCACGCCTACCTATAAGGGCAATGTGTTGAAAATTTGGCTACCGCTGCCGCAGTCGGACGTAGGACAAGAAGTCACAGAGGTCAGCCTGAGTTCGTTTCCCGTTGCCGTCGAGCCAACCATCAGCACGGAAAAAAAATTCGGCAACAAGTTCGCCTACTTCGAGTTTCACGATGTCCAGGGTGCGCAGATCGTTCGCCATCAGTTCAAGGTCAAGTCTTATGAACTTCACTGGAACCTCGACGTCGCCAAGATCGAAGCTGTCCGCGAGTGGCCCACCACGTTTGACCCCTATCGAAAGGGAGAGGCTCAGGCGGTCATTGTCGATGAACGGTTCAGCAAACTGGTTAAGGAAATCGTGCCGCAGCCGACGAACCCTCTCACCGATATGTCGGCCGTCATGGATTGGGTGATTCGCGACTTCAAGTACGATCACAACCAAGCCTCTTTGCAGGCCGACGCGGGTCATGCCCTGGAGGAACACACGGGCCATTGCAGCGACTATCATGGGTTCTGTGCGTCGATGGGTCGGGCACTTGGCTATCCGACTCGCGTCACGTATGGTCTGAATGCGTTTCCAAAAAATTCTCCGTCGCATTGCAAGCTCGAAGCCTATTTACCGCCCTACGGTTGGGTCAGCTTTGATGTCTCCGAGACGCAAAACTTGCTCGGCGCGATTACGAAGGAACCAAACCTCGACGATTCCCAACGACAAAAATTACTGACTTCGGCCAAAGACCGCCTGCTGCATGGCTTCCGCGACAACACTTGGTTTCTGCAAACGAAAGGGACCGACTACGATTTGTCGCCGCCCGCCAGCAAGAAAGTTGCGGTCGTGCGGACGATTTATGCCGAAGCCGACGGCGTCCCCTTTCCGGAACCCGACCCGGCCAACAACACCCACAACGCGCACACCTGGATGACGGTTCACAAGTTCACGCCCGACCACGTGGTGACCTATCCCTTCAAAGATATTAAGAGTTTGGAAGCGAAGTAGTCCCCTTGTACACGCGGCGTCTCGCCGCGTCTTGGAAACGTGACCTTGAAACCACCACCGACCAACAACCCTCATGACCGCCTCTCCCAAACCTGAAACCTCTCCGCCCCCTCCCTGCATCTTTGCCGCCTGTTTCGGCGAAGTGCTGGGAACTTTTATGCTGATCCTGTTCGGCTGCGGTGCCGTTCATGCCGCCGTCTTGACCGGTGCCCAAAGTGGCGTCTGGCAAGTCGCGGTCGTGTGGGGACTGGCCATCATGCTCGCGATCTTTGTCACCGGCGGCGTAAGCGGTGCCCATCTCAATCCGGCCATGACCGTCGCCTTTGCCCTCTACGGAAAATTCTCGTGGTCGCGGGTGCCGGTCTACATCGTCGCGCAATTGGCCGGTGCAATCCTCGCAGCAGGAGTGCTGTTCTTCTTGTATGGCCCCCAACTCGACGCCAAGGAAAAAGAAAAGCAAGTTGTTCGCGGGATGCCGGGCAGCGAAATCACAGCCATGTGCTACGGCGAATACTTTCCCAATCCCGGCTCGCTGGCCGGCGGCACACAAACGTATTCAACCGCCGAACATGACAAGTTGCGAACCTTCGTCACGCTGCCGATCGCCCTTGTCGCCGAAACGCTGGGCACCTTGATCTTGGCACTCGTCGTTTTCGCCGTGACCGACAACAAGAATCCCTCCGCACCGCAAGCCGGTCTCGCACCGGTCTTCATTGGCTTGACCGTTTCAGCGTTGATCTCGGTTATTGCCCCACTCACGCAGGCCGGTTTCAATCCCGCCCGCGATTTTGGACCACGATTGTTCTCTTACTTTGCCGGGTGGGGAACGGTCGCGATCCCGTGGGGAACCGACTGGAGTTGGTTGACCGTTTACATCCTGGCACCGCTGGTGGGCGCGATACTGGGCGGCGGTGTTTATCAGAAATTGATCCGACCCGGATTGAAATAACACACACGCATTTATTTTAACATTTCACATCCCTCGGTTAGCCTCGCCAGCGAAGCGAACTCGCGACAACACCGGCGACAACAAATAACAATTCGCTACGTTGTTTCAGGGCAACTCCCTTCTCGATTTTAATTTTGAAGCATCCCTACGGAGATTCCCTCATGGCCATTACACGTTTTATTATGCTCGGTGGTTTTTTAGGGGCTGGCAAAACGACGACCATTGCCCGCCTCGCCAAGCATTATCAAAGTCAAGGGCTGAAGATCGGCATCGTCAC
>JAYUFG010000031.1:0-2880 GCA_043738845.1 Planctomycetaceae bacterium | reverse complement strand
TGCGAAAACTGAACACTCAAAACGCGAAAGTCGATTTTCCCGATGTTTTGAACAGTACAATACGATGCTAGCAGAGATGTGTTAATGTGATTGGGCAGAGCCAGTGGCACACATTTGTCAATTGAAAAATTCACCGCCTGCTCCGCGTTCAACGGTCGCGGCTTTATAGTGCGAACATTCGCAGAATGTACTTTGTACCCTTAAGCGATGATTTTCTTGATCGGTTCCGCCCCTTCGACGCCGACCAATTTCTGGTCCAGTCCGTTGTAGAAGTATGAAAGTCGATTCGGGTCGAGTCCCATCTGGTTGAGGACGGTCGCGTGCAAATGTTTTACGTGGAAGCGGTCCACAACAGCGGACGCGCCGAGTTCATCCGTCTCTCCGACGCTGACGCCCCCCTTGATCCCGCCGCCAGCCATCCACATCGTAAAGCCGTAAGCGTTGTGGTCGCGACCGGTCCCCTGGGCATATTCGGCGGTTGGCTGTCGTCCAAATTCGCCGCCCCACACAACAATCGTTGAATCGAGCAACCCCCGTTGTTTGAGGTCTTTCAACAGGCCCGCCACCGGTTTGTCGGTGTCGCCCGCGTGCTTGGCGTGGTTCTTCACAATGTCGGTGTGAGCGTCCCAATTGTCATCGTTGTGGGCACCCCCCGAATAAATCTGAATGAACCGCACGCCCCGCTCGACAAGCCGTCGAGCGAGCAAACACTTATGTCCAAAGTCGGAAGTCTGCGGTTCGTCAATGCCGTACAGGTCGCGAGTTTGCTTGGTCTCCTGCGAATAATCGACCGCCTCGGGCGCAGTGCTTTGCATTTTGTACGCGAGTTCATAACTGGCGATCCGCGCGGCGAGTTCGGAATTGTCGGCGTGCGTGGTCAGGTGTTCCTGATTCTTGTCCCGCAAGTGATCGAGAATTTGTCGCTGCGTCGCAGGCGACATCCCTTCGGGCAAGTCGAGATTGTGAATGGGCACGCCATCGGCGCGGATGACCGTTCCTTGATAAGCGGCGGGCATATATCCGCTCGACCAATTCTTCGGGCCGCTGATCGGGCCTCCCTTATGGTCGAGCATCACAACGAAGCCGGGCATGTTTTCATTCTCGCTGCCCAGGCCATACGTGACCCAGGAACCGAGAGCCGGATGACCACTGAGAATGCGGCCGGAGTTCATCATCAACATGGCCGAGCCGTGAATCGGCGACTCGGCATACATCGAGTGGAGAAAGGCGATGTCATCGACGCAGGTGGCAATGTTCGGGAAAAGATCGGAAACGTACTTGCCCGACTGACCATATTGTTTGAAGTCCCACTTCGGTCCGACGACGCGACCTTGATTGCGATGCCCGCCGCGACCGAAAGTTTTGACCTCAATCGTTTTCCCATCGAGCGGATAAAGTTTTGGTTTGTAGTCGAACGTGTCCACGTGGCTCGGTCCGCCGTACATGAATAGAAAGATCACGCTCTTGGCTTTGGGAGCGAACATCGACGGCTTAGGAGCCATCGGATTGATGAACTTTGGTTTCGTGTCGGCGGCCAGTGCGGCGCGGTCGAAGAAGCCGTCGCCCGACAGCATCCCGGAAAGTGCGACGCCGCCGAACCCCGCCCCTAATTCCCAGAGGAATTCACGTCGGGTGCGGCCACAGAAGGAAGTTGGTTTGCTCATGGGATTATCCGGCGTTTATTCCAAATACAAAAACTCGTTCGCGTTCAACATCAATAGACAGTATTGCTTCAAAGCGGCCGTCGGGGCCAGCGATTGTTTGGTTTGTAGTTCGCTAATGAACTGCATGTCCTTGGTCACTTCGTTGTGGGTCGGTTGTCGTCCGCACGTCAGACGAATAACCCGACGGACTTGCGCGGTCACATCTTTCGGCAATTCTTTCTCAACCCGATCTCGCAACGCGATCGCCTGCTCCTGTGAGAATTCGCTGTTGAGTAGGTTCAATGCCTGTGTCGCGACGGTCGAAGTATATCGGACGGGACAGCTTGAGTCGGTGTCGGCTGCGTCTAGTTGTGACAAAATCGGCACCACGAGCGACCGCTTCACATGGACGTATACGCTGCGACGGGCCGCATCGGCGGGCGACGATTTATGCCAACCGCTCCCCGGCACTGATTGACCCGCCAGAACTTCCTTCGGAATCGGCGGATAGACGCTCGGGCCACCCTGGGTCAGGTTCAAAGTGCCACTCACGGCGAGGATCGAATCGCGGGCTTCTTCGGCCGTCATCCGTCGCATATTGAATCGCCAATAAAGTTGATTTCCACCATCGACGGCGAGAGCCTTTTCATTCCCTTGGGCGGACATTTGATACGCACTAGACAGCATAATCGTTTTGTGGAGCGGCTTGATTTTCCAGCCGTTCTTCACGAATTCAGTCGCGAGCCAATCGAGCAACTCAGGATGCGACGGCATTTCACCGAGCTTGCCAAAATCGTTCGAGGTGGGAACGATCCCGCGACCAAAGTGATATTGCCAAACGCGATTAGCCATCACTCGTGCAGTGAGTGGGTTTTGTTCGCTCGCGAGCCAATTGGCGAGTGCCAGTCGTTTGCCCCGCACGGTCGTTCGCGGATCACTCTTCGGGATTTCGAGCGGTGTACGGGTGAGGACTTCGGGAACGCCAGGGGTGACTTGCTCGCCCTTCGACGTGGGGTTGCCGCGAATGAGTACGAAAGTTGGATTGCTTCCTTTTTCTTCGACGCACATGACCTCGATGCCGGGTGCTTCAAGTTCGAGTTTGCGACTTGCTTCGAGTTGTTTCGACAGGGCGAAATACTTGTCGGATGTTTCCTTGCCAACGATTTCCGTTCCAAATCGTTTCATTAGTCCAGGCACATTTTCGGTGGCCTGACCGACCGACAGACCGACGTCGATA
>JAYUFG010000030.1:0-7601 GCA_043738845.1 Planctomycetaceae bacterium | reverse complement strand
TTCCCAAGGGCGACCAGTAGTCGCGAACAAAATACAGTCGCTGAAACCGGCGACGATTTCGCTTCAACAATTCTTTGTTAGGGTTGTAAGGATGGTCGAGGTGGCCTTGGATCAAGGTGAATTTTAGATACCGCGAGCAGACGCCCGCGTTGCTTAATCGCATGCCTAATTCACGATCCTCGCTGCCATAACCAAAATTCTCATTCCAGCCGTTCGCCCGCAAGATATCTTTTTTCCAACCGGAAGAGTTGGATCCAAACCAAACTCGCGGCCGATACGTCACACGATTGTAAAGTTCCTTCCAACTCGACTCGCGAAGCCGATAGCGATAACGCCACATTGTCTCGGGATCACTTTTCATTAAATAGTCGAAGTCGAACAGCCGGTTCGACAGGATGTCATGGTCACCAAGCTCATGGTGAATTTTTTCCGAGATGTGAATCCGCGAGCCGCTCAAGTAACACTTCGGGCGGCGGTTTCGTAGATGGGTCTCGACATAATCATTGCGGGGAATCGTGTCACCGTCCAAAAAGACACAATACTCCGCGTCCGTTTTCGCAACCGCCAAGTTCATTACTCGGGTTTTGCGAAAGCCGCGGTCGGGAATCCAGATGTGGCGAATGTTGAGCGCGGCAAATTCTGGTCGCCGCAGAACGGCCGCCGTTTCCGGAGTCGAGCCGTCGTCGGCGATGATTGTCTCAAAGTTTCGTTCGGACTGCACGAGCACGCCCAGCAGTACCCGACGGAGTTGCTCATGCTGGTTATAGGTCGAAATAATGAGTGCGGTTTTCATCGCGGTTGAAATCCCCTTCGTGGGTTACACGAATTAAACGCGACCACCGGTCGCGGCATTAGGTTGACGGACGGCATCGCGGGAAGTTTCACCACACCACGCCTATGGCGGTGGGTAAAAGTGGCTGGACTGTAGCGAAAGGGGGCGATTTGGACAACGTCGAATGGTCGAAATGCGGATTGCCGTGAGTGTGGTTAAAGTTGATCGGTTTGGCCCGTTTATTGGCGGAAGTTCAGTATGAATTGCGGCGTCAACCACCCCCTATATGGGCACCTGCACTGGAATTTTAGACCGTGGTAGGTTACTTGTAGAGAGGTCATTTGAATTGCCATTCCTCTCGGATTCTGCCTCAATGAGTTCTCCTATGTCGGTATTTCATCGCGCGATTTTCTCCGGTTTGGTTGGTTTAACGCTGTTGGCCCTGGGAGTGACGTCTGCGCAAGCGCAACGATTTCGACCGCTGCGGCCGAATGATGGAAAAGGAACGCCGAATCAACCCAATCTGCCGAATTCGCCGAACCAACCGAATCAATTGAATTCCCTCCCGCAGCCAAATTTGCCGGAGTCAGAACCGGCACCGCCACGAATTGATTACGACGCTGCCTTGCGGAATGCGGTTTCAAATTGGGAGCGAAATCTTCCCCGCCAAGCGAGCGGCTTTTCCACGCTCAATGTTTCCGAACTGACGCGGACCGCTCAAGCCGTCGAAAAACTGGCTGCCGATGCGACGCAATACGAACAGGGCACACCCTGGAACGAGCTACTTAAAATTATTGAGCAAGAGGCCGACCTGAAAATACGAATCGACGCCCGACTCAATGAGCTGCTCGAACAACGAACCCAGTTCGCCGCGATTGCCACGCAGCCGAACGGACGCACCGCCGTCCGAAATTATCTCCGTGCTGCGTCGAGCATGATCGACCTGTCGGGCCACTTGCGGTATACGATGTATGATTTGTGCGTCGATGTCGCGAGCGACCTGGCTGACAAGCCCGGCCCCCGCGAACGGTTCATTGAACTATTATTGACGAAAAACAATTCGGTGGGCGCGGAAGCAGCGGCGATGGTTCTGACCGATCCGCTGCCAGACAATCCCAAAGGAATCAAACCGGTCAGCCAAGATTCAAAGGTACGGATTTTGCAATTAATTGGTGCGTCGGGCCAATCGCAATTGTTGCCCGAGGTGGCAAAAGTCCTGCGGGCACCGAACAGTTCGCCCTATCTATTGATTAGTGCGGTCGCCGCGCTGGGAGAGTTAGGCTTGCCGCAAGACCCGCGTCCCGACCAAGACTTGAAGAAGAATCCGCCGATCATCACCGCTAAAGAATGTCACGAGATTCTGAGCAAAGCGGATGTTTCGGCCCTGGATGAATCGTGGCGAACTCTACATGGCAAACTGGTCGTGTGGTTGGCTTTGCGAACGAAAGAAGGAATCACTGGCAACAAGTTACGGATGAATGGTTTCGACGTGGAGCCGGGCGACTGGCTCTTGATGCGAAACCCTTCGCCGTACAATTTGTTCACCGACATTTCGCCGGGGCTGTTCACCCATGTTGGCGTCGTCACAGCCGAGACAGGCTCCGATGGAATTCGCCGTTTTGTCCTCGTCGATATGCCGGAGTCGGGAAAGACAATGCCCGCCACGAATGTCGATGCGTTCGTCGGTCGGTCGTTGCACTTCATGTTCTTGAGGCACGCGGACGTGGCCGTCGCCAAGAAAATGAGCGACACGGCGAAGAGCGTCATCGGTAACGAGGCGTTGTTCGATTTGAATTTCCGCACTGATCGGGTGCTGGAATTGAAAGGCCAGCCGCTGACCGGAAAAAAAATCAATACGTATTGCGCCGGGTTCCTTCTGCTTTGTGCGCAAGAAACCGGACTCAAGCGAGAAGCGTTCTTTCCAATTGCCGAGTATCCGACGGGCGGGAACTTTGCCAAGAACCTAAAAGAACTGGGGATGTCAATCGGTGACAATTTTATTTCTCCGACCGGCGCGTTGTTCTCCACAGAAATGAAGCTCGTCGGTCGCCATGAGCCGATGTACGATCCGCGGCGGGATGTCGAAGAAGCGGTCTACGATCATTTCTCATTGCAAATGGAACGCTCGATCTTGACCCAGTCGCCCGACATCAAACAATCGCTCCGGCAAAAAATGGCCGAAGCCTCGAAACAGAACCCTCTATTGGCAAAGGCACTGGCCGAAGCGGCGAACGTTGATGAGAATCTGGATTTGGTCTCGGCGGCGAAGGCGGCGGCCGTCGTCGAGTCGCTCGACGAGATTGCCTATGCGGCGAGCGGCGAGTTCCTTCGGGCCTTCAACGCAATTTCCGCCGGTGCGCCGAAGGCAGACGTCTTGGCGACAATGACGCCCGAGCAACGAGCGGGGCTGTCCGCGTTTCGTAACTACTATTCCGACCTGTGTCGCCGATGGGACGCGAACGAAATCACGGCGCGAGAACTAAGGGGGGCGTTGTTAAAACAATATTCGCAGCAGGGAATTTCACAGCTTGATGCCCGATTCTTCAGCGGTAAGAAATAACGATTCGCCCCAAATTCATTCAGGAAATGGCCTCTCTCGGCCCTTTCCGAACCGCTCTCTGGCCGTCACAATGGTCCACGGGTACAGGCGGCAGGTTGCTGCATAGAACGGTCCTCCACGGATTCCCAGTAGGGTCCGCTGTGGGGACCAGTGTAGACGCAGCGACCAGCGTAAATTTGGATACCAACTGGTTGACATCGATTTGCGCTGGATTGTTGAAAAATCCAAAACCCAAGAAGAACCGTAGTTAGGAATTTACGTCAACTCCTGGTCCGCACAGCGGACCCTATGAAATAACCCCTGCTTAACGTTGATTGCATCGACGCGCACATAACAAAGTCGCGCCATTTTCCCATGAACCAACCTCTCAACATCCAACGGATCGACGCGCGAAAGGACGATGTCAATTCGGCCCTGGCCGCATTGCGCGAGCGGATGAGTCCACGGGGAAATGTCGTCAGTGAGGCGGGTCGCCAGCGAACCATCGCCGTCTTTGGAGAAGCCCTCTCGCCCGCTCAGGTCGTCAAACGAATTTGCCACGACGTCCGGGCCAAGGGGCTTGCGGCCGTCCTCGACTATTCCGCTCGGATCGACGGAGCAAAACTAAGTTTGGCGGAACTTCGCGTTCCGCTGGCCGAGATTCAAGCTGCCCACCGTGCCGCTGACCCTTCGTTTCTCAACACGATTCGCCGCATCCGTGACAACATCCTCACGTTTCAAAAGGCAATCCTGCATTCGGACGTGCGCGTCGAAATCGCGGGCGGCGGCTACCTCCTGCAACGCTATCGTCCGCTCGAGCGAATCGGAATTTGCGTTCCCGGCGGAGCAGCCGCTTATCCCTCGACCGTGTTGATGACCGCCGTTCCCGCCCAAGCGGCAGGTGTAAAGCAGATCGCCGTCATGGCACCACCGACGAAATTTGGAGCCTACAATCCCGACCTATTGGCGACCTGTTGCGAAGTGGGAATCACCGAGATTTATCGTCTCGGCGGGGCACACGGCGTCGCAGCCCTCGCTTATGGTGTCGAGGGTGTACCGCGAGTGGATAAAATTGTCGGGCCGGGAAATTTGTTCGTCGCCTTGGCGAAGAAATTCGTTTTTGGCGAGGTCGATATTGATTCCATCGCTGGGCCGAGTGAGGTCGTTGTTATTGCCGACGAAACAACTCGCCCCGATTTCACCGCCGCCGATTTAATCGCTCAGGCGGAACATTCGCCCGGTGCGAGCATCTTGATAACTTGGAGCGAAGCCGTTCTCAACGCGACCGCGGCTGAACTTTCCAAACAACTTGCCACGTTGGAGCGGGGCGACTTGGCCCGCGCAAGTCTCGAGCAATTCGGCGCGTTGATCCTCGTGCGCGATGTCGCAGAGGCGTGTCGCATTGCCGACGAAATCGCACCGGAACATTTGCACCTTGCCGTTGAAAATGCCGCGCCGCTGTTGGAAAAAATTCCGCACGCCGGTGCCGTGTTTCTCGGCAATTTCAGTCCCGTCGCCGTGGGCGATTATGTCGCCGGGCCATCGCACGTATTGCCCACCGGTGGGACCGCCCGCTTCGCTCACGGTTTGTGTGCGAATGATTTCCTTCGCCCGCACAGCGTGATTCATTACACGGAGCAAACGCTCCAATTGCACAGCAACGACGTGAAAGTCCTCGCCGACAAAGAAGGTCTCACCGCCCACCGTGAAAGCGTGTTGATGCGCGTGAAGAAGGGATAGAATCTGGGAATCAATTCACCGCCAGCGCACTTTGCACCTTGTTGCCAAACCAATCATTTTTTACTGCACCCTCAGCCAACCGAATGTTCTCATGTCCTTTCGTCCCGAAATTTTTCAGATGCAGGGTTACGTCCCCGGCGAACAGCCGCAGGCGGGTAAGTTCATCAAGCTCAACACGAACGAGAATCCGTACCCCTCGTCGCCCGCCGTGCAACGTTCGATTGGAATGGCGATCAAGCAGGGTTTGCAAAAGTATCCCGACCCAATGGCGAACGCCTTTCGTGTGCGGGCCGCGCAGGTGCTCGGCGTGGAACCCGACTGGATTTTGTGCGGCAACGGCAGCGATGATATTTTGACGATTGTCACGCGAGCGTTTGTCGGCCAGGGCGATTGCGTGCGGCTTCCTTATCCAAGTTACATCCTGTACAAGACGCTCGCGCAATTGCAGGGAGCGAATGCGGAGGAGATTCACTTTCAGCCCGATTGGACGTTGGGGGACGATTTCACCGTTTCAAATGCCCGATTGAAACTTGCGTTTTTACCGAATCCCAATAGTCCGACCGGCACCTTTATCCCCGTCGATCAGGTTCGCACTTTGGCGAGCGAACTTTCTTGCCCGCTGCTGGTCGATGAAGCCTACGGCGATTTTGCGGAGGACAATTGTCTCCGACTCGTGCGGGAAAATCCCAACGTGATGGTCTCGCGGACGCTGAGCAAATCGTATGCTTTAGCTGGATTGCGATTTGGATTTATTGTCGCCCAGCCGCAAATTATCGAACAATTGACGAAAGTTAAGGACTCGTACAACTGCGACTCGCTGTCCATTGCGGGCGCAACGGGCGCAATCGACGATCAAGCCTGGTTGACCGACAATCGAGGGAAAATTTTAGCGACGCGCAAGCGACTGATTGAAAGTCTCAGGTCACTCGGATTTAACGTCCTCGACTCGCAGGCGAACTTTGCCTGGTGTACGCATCCCACTCGGGACGCCAAATCGCTGTACCTCAAACTCAAGGAACAGCAAATCCTCGTCCGTTACATGAACTACGCGGGCTGGGGCGACGGCCTACGAATCTCCGTCGGAACCGACGACCAAATCGACGCCGCCCTCGGCCTATTAAAAGATATGGTTTGATGCAAATTATTGATTGTTCAATGTTCAATGTTGATTGTTCCCTATTCCCAAACCCTCCCCATGCCTTCCCTTCGCGACATTCCTGAAATTGCTGGACTCGATGCCCGCCGGGGACTCGTGCGCATTCCGCCGGAACTCGACGTGCCGCTGACGCCGCGAGTGCGCAACTTGGTCGATACGGCAGAATTTCGCCGTCTCGGTCGGGTGAGCCAACTCGGACTTGTGTCGCTTGTTTATCCGGCGGCAAATCACACGCGGTTTGAGCATTCGCTCGGCGTTTATCGGCTCGCTCTGTTGTTCTTAAAGCAACTGGCCCATGACGAACGATTTGCGGCGACGGTTCAGCCCGCCGATGCAGAGTTGTTCATTGCAGCCGCACTGTTGCACGACATCGGCCATTGGCCCTTTTGTCATCCTATCGAAGATATTCACCTGTCCGATGTGCCGCCTCATGAGTTTTTCGCGAGCAATTTCATCCTGTCGGGCGAAATCGCCGATGTGCTGCGGAATGATTGGCAGATTGACCCCCGCGACATTGTTGCCTTACTGAATGACAAACCACGCAACCCGGCGACCAAAATTCTGTCGAGTATGTTGTCCGGCCCGATCGACATCGACAAGATGGATTATTTGTCGCGCGATAGTTTGCACGCGGGCGTTCCCTACGGCCGCAATTTCGATCAGCAACGGCTGATCGGAAGTTTGTGTCTGAACGAGGCGGGAGACGGATTGGCGATCACCGACAAAGGCAAGACCGCCGCCGAGATGATGGTCTTCGCCCGTTATGTGATGTTCAGCGAGGTCTATTGGCATCACGGCGTTCGGGCGGCGACGGCGATGTTGCAACGAGCGTTCTATCTCGTGCGAGAACAGCTTGATCTCGATGCCCTGTTTCGTTTGAGCGATGGCCCCATGATTGCCAAGCTCGAACGTGCTGGCGAAAATGGTCCCGGTGGCGAACTGCTTGATGGGTTGTTTGGCCGTTCGCGACAGTTGTATAAACGCTTGGCCCAGTATAGTTATTTTCAGGAACGAGATTTGTACGAGCGGCTTGCGCGGCGGCCGTATCCTTGGCTCGCAGCCTGTGCCGAACAGTTTGCTGCGGTCGTTAGCACGGAACTAACGCGACGGGTTGCGCCGCACGAGATTTTGTTTGATGCGCCGCCGGTCGAGCGGGAAGTCGAGTTTAATGTGGACGTCTTTTTCCCGAAGGAAAATTGCTTCCGTCGTTTGGAGGAAGTTTCGCCCGTCGTGCGAACGCTCGCGCGGGAACAATTCGACGATTACGTCAAACGGGTGCGAGTTTTTGCCCATCCGCGAATTGCGGCCGAGTTACGGGAGTTGAAGAATTTGCCAGAGTTGCTCAATCGGGCAGTGGATCGTCTCGAAACGGTTCGTTCGGCGTAAGTGAAAAA
>JAYUFG010000029.1:0-20060 GCA_043738845.1 Planctomycetaceae bacterium | reverse complement strand
GCTTTCGTACACGTTCGCTGGGACACCCCAACTTCCCTCGTCGAGTAAAACGCCCGAAACGAACGAAGGAAAGAGCAAGAGTACGCCGAAAAAAGCCGACGAAAAAATTCCGCCTGCCAAAAAGGATACTGCCCAAAAACCTCCGGCAGAAAAAGTCCGTCGCTTTTCTGATGGACCGCTAACTGCGGCCGATTTCAAAATGGAGGTTCCCAATCCGGTTCCGAGTGACGCCGGAATTCCCTTTGCTGCGTTGACCTACGCCGAGTTGCAATATCGCTACACTTATCAGTGGAAGGAAAGCGGAGGCACGATCACCACGTATCCCATTGAAGTGACTCTCTTTTCAATCGTCGATCAAAACCGCTCTTGGAACGACCGCCCACAAGATTTGCGAATTCTCGATCATGAGCAAGGACATTTCGATATCGCGGAAATTGAAGCACGCAAGGATCAGGAAAAAATGAAGAAGATGGTCGCCGACAAAACTTTCCTGGGTAAAGGTAAAACGGAAACCGAAGCCAAGAAAGACCTTGAATCGCAAATGAACAAGGAGTTTCAAAAACTGGTTGACGCCCTCATGGTTGTTCAGCGGGAATATGATCGCGTGACCTATCACGGCACGAATCTTCAGGCCCAGGCTGAAACTCGAAAAGTCCACCAAGCAGCCCTGTTCGTTCCAACTGTGCCAAAGCCGTGATGTTCGTGGCCCGTTTTCGCGTGGCACGCTGGAAACGGGCGACATCTCTAATGGCGGACGAAGTACGCCAATCCTTGCAGTTTACCTATTCTGTTCTGTCTGGGTAAAATATGCACCCATTTTGTAAACTTGTACACTAGAAATAGGTACAAACTACAATCTTAGAATTCCGCTTCTGCGGCCTTATTTCGGAACTCTTTATCTGGCTTGCACTTCCGTACATTCCCAAAAATCTCGGCCCATTTGGCACGCCTTGTGCAATTGTTCTGATTCGTCAACAGAACAAGACGATCCTCACGAATACACAAGGAGTGTGCCATGTTGGTCCTGACCCGCAAGTTGAAACAGAAAATTCAAATCGGCAAGAATATCACGATCACCGTTCTTCGCGTGCAGGGGAACTCGGTCCGCATCGGCATCGACGCTCCAGACAACGTTCGCGTTCTAAGGGCCGAGCTTCCCGTCGATTTCCGCGAAGGGGATGCGAATTTTTCGGACAACGCGACCAGCGGCGAGATCATCTCCCTTTCGCCCAACCGCAGCAGCCGTGACTTCTCGCTCGAACCAATCAATCCCGGCGAACGGACAACGCTCCGTCGCACGCTGCCGGTGTCGGCTGCCTTGCAGCGACGCCGCACGCCGAACCTGAACAAAACAACGACCGACACGAATCCTGATCGGGCGGAAAAGACGCTGCCGCCGGGCATCCTCGTGCGGGCGTAATCAAATCGTGGTGCCAATCGTGCTTGGACAAAACACCGCATTTTGTTCAACTTCACGACGAAACGTTCGGTCGAGATCACGAGAAGAACGGTTAGCACGTTGTATTGGATTGCGGGAAATTCGCCAAAGGCAGCAAGACTTTGGGACGAAATTGTCGCACCGGTCAAAATTGTGTGCAGATTTGCCGAAAAATCGCTTTAATCGGGCCGAATGGGTGGCAAAATCGACAAATCGACGTTTTTCCAGACACCCCGACGACGTATAATTCTCTGGCCCATTTACCCAGGGAAGAAACACGTGACCGATTTTCGCAATCTCGACTCGTCCAATGCCAACTTGCCGAACGGTGGACCTTCCTTGCCGAACGGCGACCAAGACGCTCACGACGCCGAATACGCGCTCGACTCGCGGCACATCGCCGACCTGATCGGACAAATCAAAGAGTCCGCCGACAAGCTGGCCATCGACCGTCCTTCGCGCGGCGATCTAAAAATTATCAGCCGCACGCTCCGCGAGTTGCGATACGCCTTCAAGGTTTTCACGCCGTACCGCAGCCGTCGTAAAGTGACTGTCTTTGGCTCGGCCCGCACTCTACCTGACGAACCGGCCTATCAGCAGGCCGTCCACTTCGGTCGCGCAATGGCCGACCGGGGTTGGCTCGTCGTGACCGGCGCGGCGAGCGGGATTATGGAGGCGGGTCACGTCGGAGCGGGCCGCGAGAACTCGATGGGTTTGAATATCATGCTCCCCTTCGAGCAGCACTCGAACTCGATCATTGCGGGCGACTCCAAACTCGTTCACATGAAATACTTCTTCACCCGCAAACTCATGTTCGTGAAAGAGTGCGAGGCAGTCTGTTTATTGCCCGGCGGGTTTGGCACGCTGGATGAAGGGTTAGAAGTCCTCACCTTATTGCAGACCGGCAAGCGGGACATGGTGCCGGTCGTGTTTCTTGATCCGCCCGGCGGCGACTTTTGGCAACCGTTTCAAGAGTTCGTGAAGGACCGGCTGCTGGCGAAGAAATTGATCTCGCCGGAAGATTTATCGCTGTACACGTTGACGGACAATGTCGATGTGGCGGTGGGCAAGATTCTCGATTTCTATCGCGTCTTTCATAGTATGCGTTACGTCCGCAACAAGCTCGTGTTTCGCTTGGTGAAGACGCCGAGTGAGGAACTGTTGGACGCGATCAACGAGCAATTTTCGGATATTCTTTCCGAAGGGCAGTTCGTATCGAGCCAGGCATTGCGTGAAGAACACGACGACGCAGCCTTGATCGCGTTGCCCCGCCTGGCGTTCGCGTTCAATCGCCGCAGCCTCGGCCGCCTCCGTGAGCTAATCAACTTTATTAACCGCGACGGGCTACCGGTGTAGAGTGCGGTGATTTGGTTATCCACTTGACTGATCGCCGGAGGCCTCCGGCTTACGTACTAGAATTCGGGCGGCCCAACAATTAAAATCCAGCGTCGGCCTTCGTGGTCATTTTGGGTGGGTTAAATTATCAAACGAGCAGGAGTATCGGACGATGGGAACCGCAATTCGGACGTTAATTGCTGCTGTGAACGTCATTGGCCTGTTCAGCATCGCCAGCATATCAATCGCCGACGACTTTTTTGACAAAGGCAAACAAGCCCTTGAGAAAAAGGACTTCTTTTCAGCAACCGATTATTTCAACGCAGCCATCGAACGCAATCCAAAAAACATTGAGATGTATTTCCTGCGAGGCCGTTCGCGACACGAATGCGGCCTAGCTGATGACGCAATCGCCGATTTTACGGAGGTCATTCAGCTCGACCCAAAACATTCGCGGGCACTCTTTAATCGCGGACTTGCATACATCATTCTGGACGAAAATGACAAGGCGATTGCCGATTTTACAGGAGCAATTCGGCTTGATTCTAAATATGCCGAAGCGTATTACAAGCGGGGATTCTGTTATGCCGTAAAGCGAGAAGGTGACAAGGCCATTGCCGACGGCATGGAAGGCATCAAGCTGGCACCCAAGGATGCCGAAGCATACCGTTGTCGGGGCTTTGCGTATGAACGCAATCGCGAATGGGAAAAAGCGATTGCCGATTATTCTGAAGTCATTCGACTCGACCCGAATCATGCTAAGGACCACACCCTTCGAGGCTTTGCCTATTTGAATAGTAGCGAGCTTGATAAGTCCATCGTCGATTTCACTGACGCCATTCGTCTTGACCCTGAATACTCTCCTGCGTACAGACATCGCAGTCGAGCCTACCAGAAAAAAGGGGACACCAATCGAAGCGACACGGACGCCGCCAAGGCCAAACAAATAGACGAAGCAATTTTCGGAAAGCCTGGAGAAACGACCATTCCCGAAATCACCCCGACGAAATGAATGTTAGTCCTGCGTCGGGACCCTTGAACGTGCAATCGCCATTGCTCTTCCTTCGTCGCGATCATTTTTTATTGGCCATTTGTCCTTCCTTCACGCATCAAAACAGCTTCCCCTGTCGCCCGTCGTCCTCATCGTTCGTCGCGCGGGGCGTCAGACCTAAATGCGCATACGCGGCGGCGGTTGCTATTCGACCGCGGGGAGTTCTGACGACCAGTTCCGACCGGAGCAAAAACGGCTCGACCTCGTCGGCCAACGTGTCGGGCGCGGCGTTCATCGTGTGGGCGACCGCTTCCACGCCCGCCGGTCCACCACGAAACACGCGAATGATCGTTTCCAGATACTTGCGGTCTTGTCCGTCGAGACCGAGGATGTCGATCCCCTGCATCAATAGCGCATCTCGCGTGATCGCGAGCGTGATTTTGCCATTGTGGCGGCTGGTTGCGTAATCGCGAACCCAACGTAGGCGGTTGTTGGTCAGGCGGGGCGTGCCGCGACTTCGCTTGGCGATCTCGTCGGCCGATGTGTCGTCGATTTCGACTTTTAACTTGGCGGCGTTGCGGCGAATGATCTCCGACAACTCGGCGACGGAATAAAAATCGAGATGTTCCCGCAACTGAAACCGATCACGCAACGGTGCCGAGATCAACCCGCTACGGGTGGTGGCCCCGATCAGCGTGAAGCGTTTGAGGGGCAGATTGACGATGCGGGCATTGACCCCTTCGCCCAGCACGATATCGACGCGAAAATCTTCCATCGCCGGATAGAGAAATTCCTCGACCGGTTTGGGCATACGGTGAATCTCGTCGATGAACAAGACCGAGCCTTCTTCGGCGTTCGTCAAATAAGGGATCACGTCCTTCGGCGCGGAGAGGGCCGCACCGCTGGCAATTTGCAAACTCACACCCAACTCGCGCGGGATGCAGGTCGCGAACGTCGTTTTTCCCAAACCGGGCGGGCCGTCGAACAAAATATGGCCGAGCGTTTCTCCCCGTTTGCGGGCCGCATCCACGGCGATATGCAGCCGCGCGTAGACCTCCCGCTGGCCGACCATGTCCTGCATCCTTTGCGGGCGCAGGTCACGCTCGTCCTCCGGCTCGTCGTCGGGCGTCGGGTTGTTTTGGAAAATGGCTTCGCGGGCCATGAGATACTCGTCGGGCTAATGGAGATTTCCAGCCTGGGCAGTATACCAAAAGCCCCGGCCAGCGGTACACGCGGCATGAGAGTGGTTGTCGCGGGACCGCAGGTATGTTTGCAACGTCGGTGTGAAAGGACTAGAATCATGGTCTTGTCGATGTGAAGAACGGTCCAATTTTCTCGATTGCAAAATGCGACGACTGGTACCAGCGTTACCTTAGATTAACCCTGTGGCAATTTTTGCTTGAATGCACAATCTCGACGAAATCCTTGCCGACCTTCCAGCACGCACGCGAAAGGCGGTCGCGTTCTATTGGAAAACGCGAAAGCGGCAGAAAAAGAATCAGGCCGACAAAGGGGAAGCGATCAAGGAAGTCGCTCGGCGGTGACGGGCGGGGCACAGATGGATGGTTTTTTTGACCTGATTACGGTTTGCTTGACGGCGATTGGAATTCCCGAAAGCGAAGTATATTGCCACTCGAAGCTCGAGCTTCCCGGCTTTTTCCGACCCACCAAGAAATGGGACTTGCTCGTTGTCCGCAAGGGACAGTTGATTGCCGGTCTCGAAACCAAGTCGCAGGTTGGCTCGTTTGGTAATAACTTCAACAATCGAACCGAAGAGGCGATGGGGTCGGCCCTCGATTTGTGGACCGCGTTTCGCGAGGGTGCATTTAATTCGACGGTGAACCCTTGGCTCGGTTATATTTTCTTGCTTCAGGATTGTCCCAATTCGCAACGGCCGATCCGCACCGACGAACCGCACTTTCCAGTGTTGCCCGAGTTTAAGAACGCTTCGTATGCCCGGCGATATGAATTATTCCGTCGCAAACTTGTACGGGAGAGACATTACCAATCTGCTGCATTCCTATTGTCGGAGGAAAACTCCGGCTTGGCCGGTGCATACAACGAGCCTGCTACGGATTTAACCCTTCTCCTGCTGCTGCGATCATTACTGAGCCATGCCAACGTCCATATCTGAAATTGAACCGACGACCCAGAAGCTCGTGTTGGGCGATGCGCGAAATCTGCGTTTCATCGGGGACGAGTCGATCCATCTTGTCGTCACGTCACCTCCCTATTGGAACCTCAAGCGTTACAACGATCACCCGGACCAGATGGGACATATTGACGATTACGAGGTGTTTCTCAAGGAGTTGAACAAAGTTTGGAAGGAAGCGTTGCGGATTTTGGTACCCGGCGGAAGGCTGGTCTGTGTGGTGGGAGACGTGTGTCAATCTCGCAAGAAGTTTGGCCGGCATGTCGTGTTTCCCTTGCACGCCGATATCTGCGTGGCCTGCCGAAAACTCGGTTTTGACAATCTCAATCCGATCATCTGGCACAAGATTGCCAACGCTTCGTATGAAGTGGCGGGTAACGGAGCAGGCTTTTTGGGCAAACCGTATGAACCAAACGCGATTATCAAAAATGATATCGAGTTTATTCTAATGCAGCGTAAGCCCGGCGGTTATCGCAAGCCAACGGAAGAGCAAAGGGTCAGAAGCAAGATGACCAAAGAAGATTATCAAGCGTGGTTTCAGCAAATCTGGACACTGACGGGTGCCTCGACCAGAGAACATCCGGCACCGTTTCCTTTGGAGTTGGCAAATCGGTTGATTCGCATGTTTTCGTTTGTCGGCGACACAGTTTGCGATCCGTTTGGTG
Organism: Planctomycetaceae bacterium; assembly: GCA_043738845.1. Classification (GTDB taxonomy): domain Bacteria; phylum Planctomycetota; class Planctomycetia; order Pirellulales; family DASRSE01; genus DASRSE01. The sequence goes on along the minus strand of JAYUFG010000029.1, from coordinate 13,479 downwards.
GATCGGGAACGACACTCCTGGCAGCGGCCAAGTGCGGGCGACATGGAATCGCGGGCGAATTGGACGAGGATTACGCACGTCTTGCCAAGCGTCGTTTGCGAAAAGAATTGACTGGCTTGTTTGATGAAGCCAATCTCGAATTCTTCAAGTCGGCAAACAAAGAAATCGTCCCCTTGCCATAGCGGACCGGCTCCCATTACGGTCGCCCCAAAAACGCAGCTTGCACGGCCGTTCGCAGCGTTGTGGCGGTCAGCGGAATGTTGCCAATAAAATCGCGATGCGAACGTCCGGCGCGATATTCGGGCTGACGCGGAGGGGTTCTTAGCAACTCGGATACCAGCGAAAGAGGAAAGTCGTAGAGCAGCGTTCCATGATAGAGGACATGCTCCCGTTTGCAGCGCAGCGCGTTGCCAGAAAATTTTCGACCGTTCCAAGTGAGGTCGCTGATTCCCTCTCGGGCAACGCCGGGCAAATGCCGATCAAGTGACTCGACCAACGCCCCCAGAACAAACGCATGGGCAAAATCAATTGCTCGCAAGGCGGGACGCTGTTGATAACTGAGAACGACAGCGTACATCAAGCAGCCCGGCCCGGCCACGATCGTCGCCCCGCCGCTGGCCCTGCGGACAACGGGAATTCCTCGCTCGCGACACAATGGTTCGTTGACCTCGATCTCGATGTTCGTCGAGCGACCGACAACGACCATGGGTGCAGGCGATTCCCACACGCGAACGACCTCACCAACGGTGCCGTCGTCCTCAACGTCATCGCTGAAATCTGCGACGCTGGTTTTTGTTGAGAACGGATCAAACGGTCGTTCCGCCTGCAACAAGAGTTCCTCATCGAACGAAACATTCTCCGCTGGCGATTCAAGCGTCAGGTCCAAAAATCGCATGTTCGACAATGCCAAAGTTAAAAAACAGTTCTACCGCACGTACTGAAAGTCCGGCAACATCAGAACCGACCAGAGAGCATCTTGGATTCCTTGTTCGGTCAGTTTCGGGCCGAGTGATTCTCGCAAGGTTTTGAGTTCGACCGGCGTCGGATTGCGGCAGAGTGTCGAGCGATAGAGCCAACTGACAAAAGCGTCGGGCGACGCCCATGATTTTGCAAGGATCGTTTTCGACCCGTGGCTTAATAACGTATTCAACGCTTCGCCATTGCTCAGGTCGATGGCTTCCAATGTCGTCAATTCATCCGGGCGAACACTCACAATTTGCTCGCGATTCGGACGGCCGAGCGAGCGCATGAGAAAATCGCTTTTCACGAGCGATGCCCGGACCATTTGTCCGGCTCCTAACCCACGCGCTAAGATACCGCTCAGTTTCTCGCCGACACGACTCGACCAAGTTTCCTGTTTATTAACGACTGCGGCCGGTTTCCAATCGGTCGGCGGCTTGACGAACGCCCCCTTTTTGTCGGGCGAAGATTTCGTCCATTGCCACGATTCATCGAGTGTAATGAAGTCGGCTTTTGACGATTTCGCGTTGGGTTCGGCATTTTGTAATCGGGCTTCAAAAAACAGGGCGGCCGGATTCGGGCCGGTCCCACCGTTCTTGGCGACAATCGTCAATTCATTTTTGCCAGCTTTCAAAGCAGCGGTCAACAGCACGGAGTCCGGATTTTCCCAATCGGTCCCTTCGTGGATGTTTTTTCCGTTTACAAACAGTGTGTAACTATTGTCGCAAGAAATCGCACCGATGGCCTGCACCGGTTTCTGTTTCAACTCGACCGTTTTGTGAAACGTGATCGTTTCGCCCGCCGGACTTTGGCTCGAATCGGCGACGGACCAAACCCATTTTGCATTCAGGGCAGAAGCGGGTTGCGGTTTGCCCGCCTTACCGCGCAGGACCGGCGCGTCGATCTTCGTCGGAGCGGTTTCCGTCAATTGCCAGACCGCGTCGACAAATTGTTCCGATGTGAGTCGTTTCGCCCTGGGGCCTCCGTAAACATAACCTTGATCGTCGGTGCGATTTGTCACAATCTGGGCTTGGCTCTGATACGCCTGCGAAGTGGCGATAAGTTCGAAAGTCTTTTTCAGATCGTATTTATTGTCCACCAAGTTCGTGGCGAGAAAATCGAGTAGGTCGGCATTCCACGGTTCATTTTGCATCGCGTTCGTCGGGTGAACAATCCCGCGCCCCATCATCCGATGCCACAAACGATTAACAATCGTGCGGGGAAAACGTCCGTTCTCGGGATGGGTCATTAACGCGGCGAGTTGCTTCAACCGTTCGGGCTGCGCCGCTTTGGCGTCAACTTGGCCAATCTCTGGAAAAAGCCACGCCGCCGTCGCCGTTTTTCCGATGGGTTTGTCGCAGCGGTGAATTTCCAAAGTGTGATCGGAGTAGATTGCGGCGAGTCCGTAGGCTTCGTCCAGTTTCCAGCGGTCCACAAAGCTATCGTGACAAGAGGCACATTTGAGATTGATCCCCAGCAGCGATTGGCTGACACTTTGGGCGAATTGAATTTCGACCGTTTGGCCCGCACTGACCTCACCCCGCCAACGAATTCCGTCGATAAATCCGCGACTTTCAGGTGTCGGCGGAGCGATCAGCTCTCGCGTGAATTGATCAAACGGCATGTTATTGGCCAGGGCGTCATACAGCCACTTGCTAATTTGTTTTCGGCCACCCGTGATGAAGCCAGTGCCGGTATAGTCGTTGCGCAACAGGTCGTTCCAAAACGTCAGCCAATGCTCAGCGTAATCCATGTCACGATCTAGTAGCTCACGCACCAAACGACTACGCTTTTCCGGATGACTGTCGGCGAGAAATCTATCCAGTTCACTTGTTGTCGGCAACAGTCCAATCAAATCAAGCCACGCACGACGCGCGAACGTCGCATCGTCAATCGCTTTCGGTCGGGCAAGTTTTTTCTCTGCCAGATAAGCGTCGATGATCCGATCCACGGGGTTTTTGCGACCATCGACGACCGGCGAAAGTTCCGGGCGACGGGGCTTGAGCGGCGGTTCGTAAGACCGCTTGCCAAATGTAAAGCCCTCTTCCCAGGGGGCATTCGCGTCGATCCACCGCTGAAGGATTGCAATCTGTTCCGGTGGAACTCGTGGTCCCTCCGGCGGCATTTGCAAATCTTTGTCGGAGCTTGTCAAGCGTTTAACGAGATCACTGTCGCGGCTCTTGCCCAGGACGACGACCTTACCCGACTCGCCGCCAGCGAGCAAACTCTCGCGGGAGTTGAACGAAAAACTTCCTTTCTTCTGGTCGCCAGTGTGACATTTGCCGCAATGTTGTCGAATGATCGGCACGACTTCGTGCGGAAAGTCAACTTCTGCGGCGATGCCGCGATTCGCCATAGCGACCGCGAATATTGCGGCGACTAAGAAGTACGACAGGAACAGCGGGAATCGAACCATGACCACGGATTGGCCTTGCTGTTGGGTGGGAGAAAACCCTATTCTAAACAGCCAGGCTAGGCCGTGACAATGCGGCAAAGATAATCGTGGCAGACGGTTGCGGTGCTGAAGTTTATGAACAAATGTTTCAATCGTGTCCCGTATTAGCAAATTACGTTCGCAAAATCGGTATATCGGCGTGGTGGAGCTTGTTCGACGAGCGACGCGAAGGGGGTCAGGAGTCGGTTTCGCGGAAAGGACTTTCGATAACCGACAACCTTTGTCGCGAAACTGACTCCCGACCCCTTTTTCCACATGCCTTCCAAGTTGTGTATCAAGAACGGGCTAGCGGTGGATGTTTTTAACGGAGATCAACGGATGTTTATGTTCCACGTGAAACAATTTTGCGGGCGGGTGATTCTGGTTATCGCCGCCACGCTCGTGAATGGTGCCTTTCCGGTTGTGGCCGGATCGCCCGGTACGAAAGCGGCAGCGAATGCCCTACCAGAAATTGGCAAGTCCAACCTCACGGCAACATTCGACGTGGCCAAGACGTTCAATACTTCCGCGTTTTCGTACACGATCGAACTAGCCGAGGAGCGTCATGGCTATCGCATTTTTCATTTGACGTTTCCGTCGCCCATTAAAACACCGATTGAAGCCAACAACACCGTTCCGGCCGAGTATTATCTGCCTGACGGTGCGTCAGGCGAAAGTAAACGACCGGCGGTTCTCGTACTCCATATTCTCAACGGCAATTTTGAGTTGGAACGATTGCTCTGCACATCGCTGGCGGTGCGGGGAATTCCCGCCGTGATGATTAAGCTCCCGTATTACGGCGAGCGGTCGTTGCCCGGCGGTCGAGCCGAGTTGGTCAAACGGCCGGAGTTGTTCGTCGAAGCCTGCTCGCAAGGGATTCAGGATGCCCGACGGACGATTGACCTTCTGGCCAGTCGTCCCGAAGTTCAGACTGACCGGATCGGCGTGACGGGTATCAGCCTCGGCGGATTGATGTCGGGTGCGACGGCCGGAAGTGACGCTCGCGTTCATCGAACTTGTTTACTTCTGGCGGGCGGCGACCTACTGGAGATAATTCATCATTGCAAAGAGGCGAAAAACCTGAGCGAGTTTTTGAAGCAACAAGAACCGGTGTTGCGGGAAAAAATCGAGACGGCGATTAAGGGTGCTGATCCATTGACGTATGCGGACCAATTGCGTGAACGGGCACAAAAGGGTCAAGTCCTGATGATGAACGCGACCGAGGACGACGTCATTCCGCCCGCCTGTTCGAGAAAACTCGCCGCCGCATTAGGGATCGAGGACAAGATCGTCTGGTTCGAGGGGCTGGGTCATTACACGGCAATTGCCGCGTTGCCACAGACGTTTCGCAAGATGGTCGATTTCTTCGCTCAGGACTTGCCGGAAGGCGTTCATCCGACCGCGAATAGTGAGCCACCGCCGGGAAGTCCCGGCCAATTGGTTGGCCAAATGTTGCAAAACCTCTCGCTGTTTGCGGGCGAGGAACCGGCGAACGGAAAATGTCACTTGGTGGACTTGACGGCGACCGTCACGGATAAAGAGGGCAAAAAACACGACGGCCACATCCGCTTGGCACGCGGATCCGACCACCGATTTCGGATTGAGTTCAAAATTGAAGCGGTCGGCGAGGGTGCCTGGGGACAGGATACTCGTCCCTGGATGGCATCGCCGACGACGGTCTTTCGGGGCGACTCGTCCGACCGGTCGAAAGATCCTTTGTGCGAAGCCGACCCGAAATTTGTGGCCAAGTATCGCACGCTGGCGGGCGGATTGGGCGGAATTCTCTTGTTGCCCGGCGTGATTGAACAAGCTCTCGACGTTAAGGAAATCAAGAATGAGGCACAACCGAACGACCCGCCCGCGATTTGGCTGTCGCTCAAGAACAAGCCGCAAGATTCGATTCGCTTGACGCTTAATAAAGATCGCCGACCGACAAACGCCACGCTTAAACTTCGCGACGTGTCGGGCGAGATCACGTTCCGCGCGTGGCAGTTTAATACCATTGCGGTTGACGAATTGTTTCAGCCGCCGACGGATCGCCCGCTGAAAGAAGTTTCAAGTTCTGATTTATATCGAATGTTCGGCGCAACCTTTGACTTTCTGATGGAGATGTCGGAATGAAGGTCGCAATTTCCAACCACAACTATTATTCACTCCGGTCGGACCTTATGAAAAACACTCTCGCACCATTACTCGCGTCGTTTTGTTTGCTGATTTTCGTCCACTCGACCCTCGGCGAGACGCCGTCGGTCGCGGCCGAAGTAAACGCCCCGGCGAAATTACCGCAGATTGTCGCCCGCGATCCGGCGGAGCATGGCCTCCTCTGTCGCTGGGACGGAAAGACGGTGATGCTCGTTCAGGGAACGCCGGAGCAGATGGGTGCGGCCCAGGGTGCGTTACTGAAAGATCAAGTCTTCAAACTGACCAAGCGGACGATCTATCTCGTCGGTTCGCTCGACACGTTGCGGGGCGAGACGTGGTTTTTCGACCGCATGGACGAGATTCAACGTCGCACGTCGCCCCACATTCCGCCCCGCTTTTTCGCCGAGATCGACGCGATGTCGCAGGCGGCCGGAATGTCGCAGCGCGATGGCCGCTTTGCAAATTTGTTTCCTGAACGGTTTCATTGCAGCGGCGTCGCCGTGCGTGGCACTGCCAGTCCCGACGGTCGCGTCTATCACGCTCGTGTCTTGGACTACATGAGCGACATCAACCTGCAAAGTTGCGCGGTGATTCAAGTTTACATGCCAGAGAAATACAACGCCTGGGTCAGTGCGGGCTATGCGGGCTTTGTTGGGACGGTGACCGCGATGAATGAAAAGGGGCTGGCCGTGGGAGAGATGGGGGGCCGCGGCGAAGGAGATTGGGATGGCACGCCGATGAGTCTGTTGCTCCGGGACGTGATGGAGCGGGCAAACAATGTTGAAGAGGCCCTCGAAATTCTCAAGACCACGCCCCGAACCTGTGAATACTATTACGTCCTTAGTGATAAGTCGCGGAACATTGTCGGCGTGCGAGCGACGCCCAAGGAACTGATTGTCCTCAAGCCGGGCGAGCAACATCCGCTGTTGCCGCATGTGCCCGAGGACACCGTGATGATTTCTGGCGGTGATCGAGCAACCGCGTTAAGCCAACGCTTGCAAGAAAATCATGGGAAGATCGACGCCGACAAATTGATCGAGTTGATTAAGCGACCGGTTGCCGCCCGAGCCAACTTGCACAACGTCGTGTTCTCCCCGGAAACGCTGGATCTGTGGATTGCCGACGCGGGCAAATTCACGCCGGCCTGCGACGAGCGTTACGCCCGCTGCAACCTGGGCGAGTTGATTCGCTTTTACAAAATGACCTCGGCAGCGAAGGAAAAATGACCCGTGACAAAACTGGCGGTGCAGGCGAACCAAAAACAACGGCAAATTGCCAACGCGCCCGGTTTCCTGAAAAAAGTCGAAGAGACAGAGTTTGCAGACGAGGATCGACGTGGTATAGAATTACGGTTTTGCGTCCGACCTATCCACCACAAACCGAAACGATCCACACCGATGCCGCGAACGTCACTCCGTTTTCCCACGACACTTCTTTGCTGCGCCCTATTGCTCTCGTCCTCGTGCGCTGCTGCCGCTGACGGACCACAGTTTTCGGATGTCTTTGTCGCTGGTCAGGATGGCTTTAAGTCGATTCGCATTCCGGCTGCCCTAGTTACCGCGAAGGGGACAGTACTCGCCTTTGCCGAGGGTCGCAAAACAAAAACAGATCAAGCCAACAATAAACTCATTCTCAAACGGAGTCACAACGGCGGGCAAAAGTGGGAGGAGCAACAAATCATTGCCGACGATGGCGCGAACTGTCTCAACAATCCGTGTGTCGTTCAGGACCGCACGAGCGGTCGCATCCTGCTCATGTTTCAGTCGTATCCGGCCAGCCTCTCCGAGCATAGCGACAAGATCGCGACGGGCGTCGATGGTCCCAACATCGTTCGCAATTATTTGATTACGAGCGATGACGACGGCGCGACCTGGACCAAAATGCTCGACGTCACGAAGACGACCAAGCGGCCGGAGGTTGTTACGACAATCGCCAGTGGCCCAGGGATCGGCATCCAACTTTCTCGTGGACTGCACAAAGGCCGTTTGATTATTCCGTTTAACGAAGGACCGGTCGGCAAATGGAATGTGTTTGCCTTGCACAGCGACGATGGCGGAGCATCCTGGCACATCGGTCAAATTCCGCCCGGCTGTCAAACGACGAACGACAAAGGGGCGAATGTCAGCACCGTCAACGAAGTTCAGATGGTCGAGCTTTCTGATGGCGGGGTCTTACTCAATTCCCGTCGCGCGAGTGGGAAAGCAGTCCGAAAAATCGCGACGAGCAACGATGGCGGCGAATCATGGTCAAAAATTGGCGACGACGATGCCCTTCGCGACCCGACCTGCATGGCGTCGGTCTATCGCTACTCATTTGCTAAGACAGACGCCAACGAAAAAGCCGACGCAGGCACCCGCATCGGCGGCAAGAGCCGAATTCTGTATTGCGGACCGGACAGTAATAAACGGGAAAATGGGACGATTCGACTCAGCTACGACGAGGGCCAAACGTGGCCCGTTAAAAAGGTGCTGTCTGATAAAAGTTTTGCCTATAGCGTGCTTGCGTCGTTCGCCGACGGCACGGTCGGATGTCTCTTTGAAACCGACAACACCGACCGGATTGTCTTCGCCCGGTTGACGCTCGACTGGCTCACTGACGGCAAAGATCAGGGCCAATAACGGTCACGTTTGATTTCGGTCCGCAGGCTCGGCAATACAGCCAGCGAAGGACGCAACCTCTCACTTATTCCGTAGTGTCCTGTTGGCGGTTGTGAGTAAATCGCGACACGGGTTCCGCGATTCAGTGCCGGTGGTCAACATCGGCCGTGGGCCGATTGTGACGACTGTGTCGTCGAATCATTCGCGTGTCGTGTTTTTCCGGCAATTCGTGGGCCTTTCAGCCCTCCGCCGCAGGAATAATGTTTGACACATTTGGCGTACCCGCTTATCGTAAAGGGAGGTTGGTGGCGTCCCGTTTGAATTCGGCAACGGGGGGGTCGTAGGATGCCTGTTCGAAATGCTGTAATCTCGTCTGTTTTCTCGACTTGGTGGTAGATACATGATTGATAAGCGTGCGAAAAACGACAAATTTGCGACAACGGTGGTCGTTTCGACCGACCCCTGGCAGCGACTTTACCCTTTGCTTCTGTTGGTGGGGATGATCGTTGTTCTGATGTGGTGTTATTGGACGTCGTTGACCCGGACCGCCCATTATTGGGAAAACGCGAAATATTCCAACGGCTATTTGGTTCCGCTGTTTGTGGGGGTCTTGCTGTGGCTGCGGAAGGATAGCTCTCTTGAGGTTGACAGCGAACAAACCTACTTAGGGATCGGCTTGATTGCCCTCGGTTTGACCTTAGCCTTCGCCAGCCAAGAATCATACTTTCCCGACCTGGGAATTTGGCTCGAACGGGGCCAATTTATCGGTGTCACTATGAGTTTGATGGGGCTTATGCTGTTGCTGGGTGGCTTGCCAGCGGGGAATGTCGCTCCAAGTGCCCGCTGGGCGGGTGTCGGACTCTTGAGTTTTGGTCTATTGGTCCGAATTGCCACGAACTATTGGCCCAATATCAGCCCTGAATTGGCCTCTTTCGTCCCCTGTGTGGCCGGTTTGGTTCTGCTGGTCGGCGGCTGGGCTGCAATCAAATGGGCGGGTCCGCCGGTCGCGTTCTTGATTTTTATGTTTCCGTTGCCCGGCGTTCTCGATGGTGAGCTTTTGCAACCTTTGCAACGCTTCGCGACGATTTGCAGTCGGTATGTCCTACAAACCATTGGAATTGCCTGTTTCAACGAAGGAAACACGATTCACATTGGCGAAACCAGCATCGGGATTGTAGACGCCTGCAGCGGCTTGCGGATGCTCACCATGTTTATCGCCATGTCTGTCGCGGTAACGATGGTGACGGATCGACCCATTTGGGAGCGGGTCGTAATCATGCTCAGTTCGGTGCCCATCGCACTTTCGGTCAATGTCATTCGTATTACAGTCACCGGCATTTTGTGCATGATCGCCCGTGATCCCGATAACGCATTAGGAATCACCGAGGATCTAGCGAAAAACCTGGGACACGACATGGCGGGCTGGATTATGATGCCCCTCGCACTGGGGATGCTGTATGTCGAGACGCAGATTTTAAGTCACTTGGTTACCGAGGAACTTCCAGCGGGTGGAATGCCCATTGGACTTGACGTGCGTCGCACGCGGCGGGGACGGATGCTTGGTTCGTGAAATGTGGTAGAAACGGGACAATGTTGTTTTTTGGCAACGCAGCACAGGAACGGTTCAAGTCGTCTGTGTTGTTCGTAACTGGTTGTCAGAAAACACTTTGAGGAAATGTTAGTTAGTAAATGGGCGACTGGCCTGCGGATTGCATTGAACTTTAGGCACGGTTGGTAAAGTTCCGTCTCTCCGGAACAAAACCTGTTTTGGGTAGGCAATGTCCCTCCCAACAGGAGTTGTTCGATCTTTTCTCAAGAGGTGTGAGTCATGGCGAATTCAGCGGATTTTCCTCGTTCGGAACCTTTAGAGGGCGCAAGTTCGACCCGGGCGTTGACCGCGCCACCAATCACGTCACCCGGTGGCGTGATTCCTTGGAAGCCCACTGGGCGTACTCGACCCGAAATTCTGACCAAAGGTCCGACCCCCGGCAGTCTATTCTCGTCCTTCCGTCGGCGATGGCTTTTGGCCTTTGTCTTAGGACTGATTACTGCGGCGATCGTTGTCGCTTTGGTGTGGGTTTATCTTCCCGCCAAGTATGAAGCCTCCGCATTGCTGCGGGTGAGTTCGGTCTCGCCATTTTTAATTTATCCGACGGGCGATGCGCAGACTGAGTTTGAGCTTTATAAGCGAACCCAAATGCAATTGATTCGAAGTCGGCCCGTATTAGAAGCCGCTTTACGTGACAAAGGGATCGGGAACAATCCCTACTTCAAAGGAATCCTTGACCCGGTCCCCTACTTGGCCAATCAGCTCGTGGTGGAAAATCTGGCAACGTCGGAGATTTTAAGAATCTCACTCAAGGGCGATCAAAAGAAAGAGTTGGCCCCGGTCGTCAACGGTGTCGTGGACGCGTACTTCGACGAAATTATCAATAAGGAACTCGCCGACCGTCGTAAGCGTCGCGATGATCTCGAAAAACGTTATCAACAATATCTCGAACAGATTAAGGAAAAGACGAGCGAAATTCATATCCTGGGATTAGCCTCGGGCACCACGGATACGGTCACCGGTCGGCTCAAACAGAGCTTAGCACTCAAGGCGTTGGACGCCTTCAATATTCAACAGGGAGAACTTCAGCGTCAATTGACCGGCGTTGAGGACGAACTCGAGTATCTCACCAAGATCAGCGAAAATGTCGTGTCGATCCCGGGCGATTTGCTCGACTTACAAACGGAACAGGATCCGCGCTTGGCGGAAATTGATCGGCAGATTTCGGGTGTGCAGAAAGAACTGGCCGAATTGGAAAGCCGCCTACCCCGACCAAAAAGCAATCCGACCTACCTTCGAAAAACGCAAGAGCTTGAATCGATTAAATCGAAAAAGGACGAGGTTCGTCGATCCGTTCGCGAAGACTTGATCCGTAAAATCAAGCTGGGCGGCGGCAACAATGTCAAGGCGGGGCGTTCTAAGGAAGAACTGGCCATCTTGCAGCAACGCTTGAATACACGATTAGAGAAAGCCAAAAAAGACTATCTCGATCAATTGAACCTCGTCAATAAAATGGACGTAATCAATACCGACTTAGAATCGCGCAATGCCGAATTGGTTCATGTGCGTCAAATTGCCACCGACTTGGGAATGCAGCTCGAACGAACGAACGTCGAGGCCAACAATGTCATCCCTCGCGTTTACAAGTATGAACCGGCCAAGGATCCCAGCGAACCCGACCTAAAGGCAAAATATGCCGCGATGGTTTTTGCCGGATTGATCGCGTTCGGCCTCGTGGGACTTGGAGTTTCGCGCATGGAGTTTGAAAGCCGTCGATTGAGTAATGCTGGAGAAGCTACCCACGAACTGGGACTCAAGCATGTTGGGGACATCCCGGCCGTTTCCGGATTGCGATGGGGTCGTTTGCTAGCCTTCAAGGGTCAGTCGGCCGATGCCCTGCATGACGCTATGGCCGAATCGATCGACAGCGTTCGAGCAGCCCTCGTCCATCATGCCGAGAAAATCCAGGGAACTCCTGTGCTCATGGTAACGAGTGCGGCCGAGCGCGAAGGAAAGTCAACCATTGCCAGCCGCCTTGCGGTCAGTCTCGCTAACTCCGGCCGACGCACGTTGTTAATCGACGGACACCTGCGTGAACCGCAGGTCCATCGCACCTTTAACCTCCCAGATGAACCCGGCATTTGCGACCTCCTCCGCGATCCCGAACAACTGCCCCAGGCAGTCGTGCGTGATACAGAGATTCCCGGTCTGTCTATCCTCTCGGCAGGTCAATGGGACGAATCGAGCATGCTAGCCATGGCTCGCGGTGGCCTGCACTCGATCATCGAGGGGCTGGGTACACACTATCAGTTTATTGTCATCGACGGAGCACCCGTACTGACGGTTTCCGATTCGTTAGCCTTTGGCGAAGAAGCGAACTTGGCCCTGCTCTCGGTCCGCCGTGATGTGAGCCGTATTCCCCGCGTTTACGAAGCGTGCGAACGTCTCAAGGCTGTGGGAATCGACGTTATGGGCGTGGTTGTGAATGGAGTATCCTCGTAGTTTTGTCATTTGATTTCACCTCGACCCGCCGTTCTAATCGAGCAGCGGGTCGAGGTTTTTTGCCACCGCTTGGGACGGGAGGCAAATTGCGTTATAATTCCTGAATACGCTAGCGATCATTGAGGATCGCCCCGTTCAACCTGTTGGCTGGAGAATTCGCGATGAAAAGTTGGCCCCCTTTCGCTGCGGCTTTGATCGTCATGATCGGAACCGCCATTATCCAAGGGCACATGACCGAACGATGGGGTGAGTTCCCCGAGTTAAAATCGTTCGCCGAACGGATCAAGAAAGTGCCGACGGAAATCGGCGATTGGCGAGGCGAGGTCACGGAGCAACTCGACGCCCGCACAATGAACATTGCTGGTGCGGTCGAAAGTTTGAATCTGTCCTATAAAAATCACCTCACGCGCGAGGTCGTAACCGTCAATATCGTCTGCGGTCGGATGGTCGATGTCTTCTCGCATACTCCGGACAAATGCTATCCTTCCCACGGTTTTTCCACGATGGAAGCCCCCTCCCCAGTAACGGTTACTTATGGACCGAACAACACGAATTCGATTGAGTCGAAATTCATGAGTGCGAAATTCCTCAAATCGGATCGCCGCGCCGCGACGCCGGTTCGCATCCTCTGGAATTTCAGTTCCGATGGAAATTGGGATGCTCCCGACAATCCCAAAATGAAATTTGCCGGACAACATGCGTTGTACAAACTCTATATCCAGCACGATGTTCGGGAAGGAAAGGGAAACAACGGCGATTCGATGGGCAGCGATTTTGCCCGCGTATTGCTTCCGGAGTTGACGAAGACGTTCTTCCCCGACAGCCCGGCCGACAAAAAGCTGCGCGAGGTCGAGGCGAAAGAGTCCGATGATTCAGCCGCGCCTGCCAAGACAAGCGACGAAGAAAAACTCGTTCCCTGAAGTTGAGTCTGAGGTTGCGTCGCAACGATCCCTTGCCATCTTTCCGCACGCCCTCGTTCCGTTAGGCGAGTAGCGAATTCACGTTTTCCGGTAGGATGGGCGGCGATGGCCGTCATTGAATTCACATCTTTATCGCGTTTTGGGCACGAAGGCGAGCCAGGCGTTGGCGAAGTCGGTTATGCGGCGGATTCCGACCCATAATAGTTGCGGACCGGCGGGCAGTTCCGTTGTGCGATTGCTGATTGGGGTAGGGAAGACCGATTGACTCGGTCTCCTCTCCCGCCAAAGCGGACGTGCGGGTCTCCCGCATCCGGCTTTCCGTTGGATGGTCTTTTACCTCTGAGAGGATTGAACGGCCGAAGCATGGGCAGTCTT
>JAYUFG010000028.1:0-7611 GCA_043738845.1 Planctomycetaceae bacterium | reverse complement strand
CCGAGTTGTCATCCAGAGCGACCTGAGTTCCCGTCGAATTCAGAATGCGAATTCGAGGATTGAATGTGTTGACGAATTCGCCCGCACCGTCACCCGGCGTGGTGGTGCTGAACGTGACGGCCGTGCCCGCATTGAGATTGACTTTGTAATAGTCGATGTTGTTGTTGCTCAAGACCGAAAGGTTATCAATTCCGAAACGAATATCGGGGTCATGGTGAAAGTCGATCTGAATCGAGCCAATCGCCGGGCCGTCATAGTTGAAAGACGCTTCCGAAAAAGCGTCCGCCTGCGGATTGAACGGTGCTACGGTGCGGTTCTCAATCAAGTTGCCAGCCAGATCGTACAGCCGCACAAAAATACCGTCCCCTTCGGACTCTCCAGTGGGAGGCGGCGACGTGGTTTTGTAAGGAGGCAACGAGCGATCCACCGGCTGACCGTCGGGCGTTAAAAGACTAAAATCAAACGAAACGTGATTGGCAGGAGTCGCGAAATTGACGGTCAAAATACCCGCCGCATTCCCTTCCAGAATGAAGCCGTCTTGCAATGCAGATTCGTCAACTCGACTTGCCCCGAATATCGCATCGTCGGAGGGTTGGCCATCAAGTTCAAAACCGAACGTCATGCCATTGATGGAAAGTCCATCGACGGGCTGCGACGTAACTTCATCGAATCGGAGGAGGCTATTGGCCGTCCCTCCGATATCGCCGACGATCCTTTGGTCGCCCGCCACGGAGCGACTATTGACGACCTGGGCGGTGGCCGTCGTATCGTTGTTCTCGGTATCAAATTCAGCGTTTTTCGTCACGAGCAGTGAATAGTCGGTGGTGGAACCCGCCGTCACCACGACGTAATAGGTTCCTGCGGATGGGGCCACAAAGTCGGTGATCGTGCGGTCTACATTGACCGCTCCGGTCGCCGAGTTCGCGAGAACAACACTCGCCGCGTTTTGAATGTTAAATGTTACACTTCCCGTAGTGAGGACTTTCGCCGCGAAGGTCGCGGTGTCGCCAGCGGCGAGCGTGACGGAATAGACGTCGGACGCAGATGCGACGGTTTGAATTTTAACATCGTCGAGGTACCAACCTTCAAACGCATTCGCCGTGGCATCGACGGTATTAAAGAGCCACCGCAATTGCACCGTTTGTCCGGCATACGAGGCCAGGCTCACTTGCGTCGCCGCCTTCCAGACCGTGCTTTCCGCCGTGCCGTTGTAACTCGCCAACGTCGTGAACGTCGTCCCGCCATTTGTACTGATTTGCAACTGGGCCAAATCAAAGGAAGTGCTACCCTCCGTTTGCAACACGTAATTGAAGTCGAGCGTTAAGGCCGAGACACCGGACGGCAGTACGATCGAGGGGCTTGTCACATTGCCCGTATTGGTCGCACCGGTGCTATAGTTTCCACCGCCAGCGGCCGTTTCCGCTTGTCCGTAATACAAACTATGCGTGGCGGTGTGTCCTGCTTGCGAGCCGCGCCCGATCGAGTTGTGCCACAGCCCGGTCGTGCCGTTGTTGATCACGAAGCCGTTATTTCCAGATTCGAAATCGGCGGAAAACACGGCGGCTGTCCCCGCACTGGCACCGCTGCCCAGAATGGCAACTTGCGTCGCCGCACCACCGTCACTGATGAAACCACTATTTAGACTTTGGGCCGTGGCAATCGTATCATTCGACGTACCATTGTGAGCTTCCGACTCTAGCATTGCATTCAGCGTGGCGTTGAGGGTATACGCACCCGTCGTACTCGCGGCCCCACTGACGATCATCGTGTATTGCCCGGCGGCCAGCACCCCCAGGTTTTGCAACACGACATCTTGCCCCGCCGCAGCGGACGTCGCCGTTCCCACCAACCCGTTGGTGCTGTTGCGAAGTTCAATCGTCGGTTGCAGGCCAGTCACCGTCGGATGAACGAAAATTGCCAGCGTTTGGCCCGCATCGATAGTCAGCGTATAGCTATCAGTATCCCCGACAAAGCTGATGCTATTCGTGGCCACGCTGCCGCTGTAAATTCGCGACCCTTGCGGCAAGGTGTCGGTTAAAGGGGTCGTGAACGGAACCGTCCCCACATCGAGAATAAGGCTGCCGGAATACGCCAGGGATGCGTTTCCAAAAACGTCCGTCAGCGCACCGGCAGCGAGACTCAGCGAGAGGGTTCCTTCGGTGGTCACTCCGGCAATCGTGAACCGAACCGTCGTGCCGCCAACCACCGCCACCGCCGTGACGGACCCTTGGTTGAGTGTCAGATCGCTCACACTGACCGAGGTGGGATCGACCGCCTCGTTAAGGTTGATGTCAATCGTCGTGAGGGGCAACGTCACACTCGAACCATTGGCGGGCGAGGTCGAAACGACTTGCATCGGTGTCAGGTCGTAACGGAACGACGAACTAAACGCGATCAAAGCGTTCGCATCACTGAGACGAGTGATGGCCCCAGCGGACATCACCACCGTCTGCAACCCCTGGCTCGTGATGGGGGAAGTATTGTAGTGAAATCTCAAGGTTGTGGAATCAACCAGCACGAACGAATCCGCAGCGATCCCGTTGACCGTCAGATCGGTGGCCTGAACACTCGCCGGATCGTAGGCATCCGTAAAGACCAACGTAAAATCGACCGGCGGAGTTGACAGCACGGCCCCGCTGGCGGGCGTGTTGGAGACGACCTGAAGATCGGTCGCTATTTTGGCAAAACGAACATTGGCTTGATTACCAACCCGGCCCACCGAAGCGTCACGATTGTCGGCCCACGCATAATAGAAGCCGCCGTTGTCGGCCGCCGAGGTGTCGTAGTCACCCATGTAGGTCGTGTTAATTTTGGGATCCACACCGACAACCACGCCGAACGACGTGGTCGTAATTCGCTGGTTGGCCTGCCAAGTGATCACTCCGGTCGAAGTGTTGACACTTCCAATTGCACCGTAGGTGTCAATCAGCGTGTTGGCCGCGTCGTTGCGACGATCATAAAAACCAATGAACAACTGACTGCCGTTGGGTTTCACAGAAATGGCTGGCTGCCATTGATCGTTGGTCGTGGTGTCGTCGTTGATCTTGAGCGGAGCGGACCAACTGACACCGTTGTTGGTCGATTGCACCATGTAAATGTTGGCGCGATCGGCCCCCGTTCCCTTGTCCGCATACGCCACATAAATCTGGCCGCTGACCGGATTGATCGCCACGGAGGGGAACGCACTGGATCGGAAGCTAAATCCCAGATCGCCGTTGCTGGCGGTAACGGTCAACGTTGCCACCGTCACGGCCGCCGAGAACGTCGCTCCGAGATCGGTCGAGCGTCGCATCAAGATTTTCGAACCACTGGTTTGATCGAGCCAAAACGTGCAGATCGAATGGTCCGGTGCCACGGCGACATACGCCCCCTGGACAGTCGTCGCGGTGGTCAAGAGCGTTCCCGCACTGGGAGTCCAGGTCGCGCCTTGATCGGTCGAGCGGAAGAATCGAATCCCTTGCGTGGTGCCGAAGTCACGCACCACGAGATAGACATTTCCCTGTCCGGTGCCTGAAAAGTTATCGACCGCGATCCACTCTTTATCGAGACTTCCGCCTGTGATGCTCGGCGCACTGTTGACCGGTGCCAGAAACGTCGCCCCGCCATCGGTCGAGCGAAAGACAGGAATCGCATTGGAGTTTGTAAAACCCAAGGTTGCTAAGTAGATCATGCCGCTGACGCTGTCGCGTGCGAAGACCGGATCGCCCGCGTCGCCAAACGAAGCATTGGTTGGCAATTCCCCCATGTCCGTGAACGTTACTCCGCCGTCCGTCGAACGCGAATAACCGGTGAACTTGCTGCTGTTGACGACGTTGGAATGTGAATCATTGTAGCTCACTAAAACGGTCGAGCCAAATTGAATGAGCGATGTCTCGCTTTGCGTGTCACTCGTACTCGATCCATCCAGGCTTGGATTGTTGACCAGCACATTGCCCGACACGGAGCTAAACGACGTGGCCAGCGTCGCCGCCGCGCCCGAGCCAAACGCACCGAAAAATGCTCCACTCGTGATCGTCGTGTTGGAGCTTGTACTGACCGGGGGAACCGCTCCGCCGACCAGGCCCGGATTGGCCAATGGGTTCCCGATGTTCTGATCGATCACCTGATAATCGTCGATGTTCACAACGCCATCGTAATTTGTGTCGCCGTTCATATAGCCCGAGGCGAGCGGGTTGCCAACGTTTTGATCGATCACCTGATAGTCGTCGATGTTCACAACCCCATCGCCGTTGGTGTCACCGGCGTAAGTTAGTTTTACGATGACCGTATTCGTAGGAACACCGACAATTCCGTGCCCTGCGGCGACTAACACTGCATTGTCATAGACTCCCAATGCGAACAAACTCGGATTCGCTGTAGCTACGGTGCTGACAATGCCGGAGACACCTCCGGATGTAGTTCCAACTGCGAAATGATTCGCCCCGTTGCGAACCAATTCCATGAGGCGGTTGTACGTATCGGCTTCCTGACCAGCGGCATACGTGACGTACAATCCGTTGTCGCCCAGATCGAGTGTGCCGTTCCCGAACGTTTGGTCGCCGCTGCCTGCTCGAAAAAGGTCCGTGCCCGAATAGCCGGTCGGATGATTCGCATCGTCTCCATAGAGAACATCCACCTGACCGTCGTCGCTGACTTTTCCGGATGCGTCCAATGAACTTCCGCCGACCAGTGTATCGCTGCCCTCTTTTCCAATCAGCGTGTCGCGACCAGGACCACCGTCAAGGGTATTGTCGGTGTTGTCGCCAATGAGCAGATCATCGCCCTGGCTGCCAATGACATTGCTAATACTCGCATTGGGCTGAAGGGTGATCGAAAAACCGGTGCCGCTCGCCACGTGGTTGGTCAAATCGACCGTGACGCCGTTGACCAAATGCGAAAAATCGAGCGTGTTGCCCAAGCCCATGTCGTAAATCGTCACATGGTCACCGACGGAATTCGTCGCATTGGCACTGCCGGAATTGTCGAAGACAAACGTGTCGGCCGCTCCTTCACCGTGCAAGTCGTCATTGCCGCCGCCACCGTCGATTCGGTTATGACCACCGCTAAAGTGTATCGACTCCGTGAACCGACTGCCGAGAATGGTGTTGTCTCCGCCGGTCGCATCTACGGCAATTTGTAGTCCGCTCTGAAATTCTCCCGGAGGATCAACTTGACGCAAGTCGATCACATTGTGACCGGTACTCGACGATACTTCGATCCGCGCAACATCCATCGTCGCCAGCGGAGTGTTCGCAGACCCGACCAATGCGGCGATCCCATTCACGGTCACGAAAGGTGTCCCCGTGCCGCCCGACAACTGCGACCAGTCTTTGCCAACCTGCACCGTTTCATAGGCCGCATCGCTACGGATATGCAGCGTATGGGTGTCGATGTCAAACGCACTGCTAACCGACATCATGTGACGCGGCTCGAGCGTTTCAATCGTCCGATAGGAATTTCGGCGACGGGGCGATGGCGTGCGGCGTTTCTTCTTGCTCGACGGTCGTTGGTGCGCAAAAGCCCGCTGCCACAGCGATTGTCGCGTCACCGAGAGCCACTGCCAAAAACGAGTCCACCTGCCCAAGTATTTTCGCATATACCATCTCCGTTCAGACAAATCAGAAACTGGCCCGCTGCCATTCGCACAATGAGATTCGAGGCATTGGTCGCCCTCGCCGGGTTACACTTTCTGCATCCCCATAGCCGGGTTACATCTTTTGCATCCCCGTAGGAAGCAGCCTGTCGAGCATAGCGACTTCCCTGACAAATCTCAAGAATTTAGCATTCAATCTTGGCGGAAAACCAAGATTTTCGCGGGCGGAATGGCCACCGTTCGTTGCGAGGTCGCGACGACGCTCGATGTTTGACAGTCGCGACACGTCGTGGTCTGTCCACTCCGCGTTGCCACTTCGGCAATGGACCGTCGTTGAGAATTGCGGCTGACGTTCCTTGTCCAGGTCGTGAGCAGCCTGCACGAGCGTACTGTAACGGGCGGGGCACGCGGTCGAAGATTCCTTGCTCGCGCTGCTCAGTATGATCTCCGAAAGCCGGTTCAAAAGACGAGTCTTTGTCCTCTTTCCTGCGGCAAATATTTTTTTTGAAAATCACACGCCCTGCCGCGTGCGCCTTGACGCTGCGCCACCCGCGACAAAAATGAACGGCAGTGCCATTCTCCCCTGACACCTTTTCCGCCCCCAAGAACTGCCCGTTCCAATCGCGCCGCGACCGGACGTTTCGCCAATCATCAGGGTCTTGCTCATCCCGTCGGTGATGTTGCGTTCTCCAGTCGGGTGCCTTCTGCTGCTGGACGCGCCAGATTACAGGTCTTACAAAAATGCAAAAGTTTTTAACCTGCACTGGCGTATGGGGTTGCGCACTGTTGTACGATAAATTCCAGGTGAGATTTGTCCCCCACAGACTGTTAATAATAGCGATTGTACCGATTTTACCTCCTTTGGCCCTCTGGTTCGGAATTCTCAGCTTGTCATTATTGCCATCAGAATCGGGAGATTTTGTGCGGTTACTGACCGAAAGTCAGAGCCGCCTATACGGGTACATCATGACGCTGTTGCCCGATTTCGTGGCCGCCAATGAGGTTCTATCGGAAACGAATGTGACGTTATGGAAAAAATCGAAAGAGTTCCGAGCAGGCACCAATTTCCCCGCCTGGGCGATGCGGGTGGCCTATTTCGAGGTCTTGGCTTACCAGAAACGGCGACGTGCGGATCGCCATATTTTCAGTGGAGAGTTGCTGGAGGTGGTGGCCGAAACGGCAAGTGTCGCATCGGAAGATATGGTCGAACGGCGGCTCGCTCTGCGGGACTGCTTGAACAAGCTCTTGGCCTGCGACCGGAAGTTGATTGGGTTGCGATACCACACGGGAAAATCCGTCCATGAGATTGCCGAAACGAGCCACAAAACGCCGGGAGCGGTCTCGCAGGCACTCTATCGCATTCGTATCGCTCTAACCAACTGCATTGAACGAACGATTACCGGGGGGAGTCTTTCATGATTGAACAACCTCATTCTCCCGAACGCTGGAAATGGCTATTGGCTGAGTTGCTCGACGGCCGATTGACCGACGAGCAAACCGAAGAATTGCGGACGCTCGTAGGCGCGGACCCTGCGGCCCGAGAGTTTTACGTGCGGCACATCCTGACCCATGCGATGCTGCAATGGGAACATGCTGGATTGGATGCACCCGAGATCGAGCGTGGTGCCGCGTTACCGCCGCTGGGTGGGCCGACCACTCAATTGCCAACGACCGCCCCGATTGCGAACCACTTGAGTGGACCGCCGACATGGTTTGGTGTTTCTTGGTTTGGTGGCGTCTACGGCAGTCCGAAGACCTGGCTCTTGGTGCTTGGGTTCGTCGTCCTGGTGGGTTCACTTGCGGTTGGTCTGACCCTGTGGCCGCGCGTCGGTGTTCCAGACGTTGGTGGTCAGAACATCGCCAAGCATCCGGCACTTCCGGCAAATCAAGCGAATCCGGCGACTCCCATTGCTGGCCAAGCCGCCGCGACAACTCCGTCGGTGGCCCGACTGACATTGGCCGATGGCTATCAGTGGCAAGATGGCGAAATGTTTCCTGGTCCCGGCGATCCGCTCGCTGTAGGCCAGACGCTCAGGCTG
>JAYUFG010000027.1:0-7616 GCA_043738845.1 Planctomycetaceae bacterium | reverse complement strand
GAAAAGCGGCGATGGGTCGCGCGGCCATTGCGGCCAAGTCACTTAGGTTCACCGCCAGTGCCTTGCGGCCTATGCGGCGCGGCGAATCGGTGCCGATGCGGAAATCGACTCCATCGGTGAGGAGATCAACGGTGACGACACACTCGCCACCTTGGCAACGGACAATGGCGGCATCGTCACCGGGCCCCAGCCGGACCCCTTCGTGCGTCGAAACCCTGCGCCGTAACCATTCGATGAAGGCGGATTCCATGCGGGCGTCGTGGGAATGCTATGAAGTTGTGGCATTGAACTTGCAATCGGGCCGATTGCCATTAAGAGAAGGTATTATGCACCGCCCGAACGTCGGGAGGCAATCGGTCGCCAGAAGTTTTTAGGGTTAATAGATTTTTACCAACTAAATAACGTGTACCACTGCTGGCTTGTCCAGCAGTGTTTTATTCGGCGTTGTCTGCTAGGCAACACTACTGGGCAAGCCAGCAGTGCCAGCCTAAGGACGTCCTTTCGCGGAGCGAAAGACGACAATATTCCGCTTATCGTTTCTGCATTGCCAGCGACATGTGACCAAACAACGTTTCGCTGCCGCGAATAATGTAGAACTTGACTGGTTCGAGATCGGCGAAGTCAGGCCGATTCAAAATGTACTGTACGTTGTCGAGCGTGACCGTTTCCCACACGTGCATCCCGACCAGAATGTCTCCACGGCGGATACCTTGCTTTGCGGCGGGGCTGTCAGCTCGCACGTTCACCACCGACAAGCCGCCCCGATAACGACTGCTCGTTTGCGTAAACTGGCTAGCCGGAACGGGCGTAAGTTTCAAACCGAGCGTATCCCACACCGGGTCATTTTCCGTTCCACTCGCAACGGCTGTTCCCCGTTTGCCCGCGCTGTTCAGGGCGAGGTTCATCGTGACCGTCTTGCTGTCGCGTTCGACGATGACGGGAACTTCTTCGCCAACTTTATGTCCGTAAAGTGCGCGCTCAAAATCGAGGGGCCGTTGGATCGTCCGACCACCAACGCTCGTGACCAAGTCGCCCGCTTTCAATCCGCCTGCGGCGGCGGGACTGGCATCTTCAATCGACTTGATCATCGCCCCATTTTTTGAGGCGGCATCTTGCGTGATTGCACCGTGCCAAGTGTTATCTATTTTTTGCGTACTCATTAAATTAGAGGTCGCGGCGAGAACCTTGTCGACCGGAATGGCAAAGGCGATTCCCTGCGCACCGGCGCGGACAGCGACGTTGATGCCGATCATTTCGCCGTCGATGTTGAGGAGCGGCCCGCCCGAGTTGCCTGGATTGATTGGGGCATCGGTCTGAATGAGATCTTCGTAATCCTGAATGTCGCTGACTTGCACGGTGCGATGGAGGGCACTAACAATTCCCCGCGTGGCCGTGTGTTCATAGCCATAGGCGTTGCCAATCGCGATGACCGTCTCGCCGAGGAGCAAATCCTTTGAGGTGCCGATCGTCATCGTCGGCAGTTTGTCAGAAGAATTGACTTTGATGATCGCCAGATCGAGCTTCGCGTCGTGCGTGAGCAGTTGCGCGGTAAATGTCCGCTTGTCTTTCAACGTAACTTGAATGTTTCGCACCCCTTCGACAACGTGATAATTCGTGACGATGTATCCCCGCTCGTCGAGAATCACTCCGGTTCCCATTCCGTTGACTTTGCGGGGGCCATCGTTGCGGCCCGTGACTTCGTCGGGGCCGGTAACGGTCTTCTGCCCATGAATGTTGACGGTCGCGGCCTCGTTCTTTTCAATTGCCTGCACGACGGCCGTTCGGCGATTTTCTGAACCGATGGCGACCGCCACAAAAGTGAAACAGCCAACGACCGCGACAAGTACGCCAGTTTTCAAAGGCAAAGAACGGCGCGCGGAATAAACGGGGTGGGATCGCATGGAGGGGGATTCGCCGGGGGATTCGAGGCGGGATTCAAACGCCGTGGTGCTCGAACCCGTTGCAGAAAGAATCCTTTCGATCCGCACGTTGGGAAAAAGCAGCACGGTGAGTAGAATCGGCCTGTTTTATCATCCGGCTTCACGCTCGCTCAGCGGGACGGAACAAGCTACGCAATTTGACGTTGGCCGGGTAAGGAAATTCCGATTAGCGAAGGAATCCCAGCAAAGATGTGGCCATTCTCCTTCATTGTCGGCAAGGTTTGTGTAAATTGCCGGCATTACCGAACAAAAATTCCCGCCGCAATCGACAAGGCACCAAATGACAATCAGCCCTCGCACTTCAATCATCCGGCAGGGTTTGGCGGTCACCAATTTCAATCGCAATTCGCCCCCACTATGATCGTATACCGTGACTTGCGACAGACCAGCGTCACGAGACCGCCCGTGCCCGCGCGTATGATTGCGCACGCGGCTGATTTGAATGCTTTGGACAATGCGACCGCCCTGGCCCACTATCATCAACATTACAACGAGCAACAGTGGCTCGATGATCTGTCGATTTCGCAGTCGGGCAAGTCGTTCACCGATCTGGCATACACTTACGACAACTCGGGACAACTGACCGTCGTGAGCAAGCACGTCGCCGATCTGAGCAGTAGTGAGGCGTATCGTTACGATGAAAACGGCAACCGCACGTCGGCCAATGGTGCCACTTACACGCCGCCGAATGCGGGCGATCTTAATCGTTTGCAAAACGACGGGGCGTATGCGTACACGTACACCGCGTTCGGCGAGCGGGCGACGCGGACGATGCTCGACGGCGAAGGTCAGCCGACCCTCGAACACACGGTTTACACGTGGGACAATCGGCATCGGCTGACGGATATTGCAGTTTATGCGAGTCCGGCCTATTTGGGGAGCGCGACCAAGACGATCCATTACACGTATGACGTGTTCAACCAGTTGATTCTGACGCAGGTCACAAACGTCGGCGAGTTCGGCGTGCAAACGACGTACACGCAGTTTGTGCATGATCGGGGCGAGTGTGTGTTGACGAACAGTTGGACGGTCGGCGACGGTGTTTTGCCTCCGCCCACGCTCACGCGATTTTTGTACGGGCCGCAGACCGATCAGTTGTTGGCGATTGAGGTCAGTGGAAGCAATGCTAACAGCGGCACGGTGTATTGGGTTTACGCCGATCATTTGGGTACGGTTCGCGAGTTGCGGACGAACGCGAACGAGCGGGCGTTGTGGCGGGACTTCGACAGTTTCGGCAACATCATCGCCGAGGAGCGGTCGGCCACGTTCACGGCGGCGATGCCGATTGCGTTCACGGGCCGCTGGTGGGACGCCGACGCCCGGCTGTATCAATATCGTGCCCGCTGGTATGATCCGCATACGGGCGAGTTTCTCTCCCCCGACCCGATCCAGGATGATTTCAACAATACGTATCGTTACGTCGGCAACGGCCCGACGAACGGGACGGACCCAAGCGGGCTGGCAGAAGTTCGCATCAATTCGGATCGCGATGCAGAGTGGGTTTATCAAAGGGGCGGAAATTGGTGGATGGATGTCGAATCGTGGAGAAAGTTTGAAATTATCGGCGAGAAGTTTCCGGGGGGTGTTCTGCTGACGCCAGAATTTGGCGGCGATGTCATCAGTTTGGATAAACTTAATTCTATCGCGAACGGTGCTACGCACGCGGGGATTGAGTCCCTCAACCCGCGCGAACGGCGTGACCTCATTCGAAAAGCCATTCAGGAGGGTGTGAACGACCAAGGGTCCATGCAGGCCGCACCACCGACGAACATCTTTCAGGACGCCGGGCATTGGATATCCCATATTTTTAACGACGACCCGTGTGAAAAGGGTCACTTCTTTAAGGTCGGCGACAAAGAGTATTACAGTCAACCCAGCAATTATGGAAATCCGGTGACGACGGGAATTGGGAACGCGACCCATAGGATTGTGTTACCGGTGGCAAATGGACTTGCAAGTCCTGTTGTCACGGCAAAAACTCTTGCATATGACGCTCCAATGGCGGCAATTGAGACCGACCGCCTTCCATTATTTTGTGAGAACCCGGAAAAGTGGTTTAATAATGCGAAGGCGGCGTATCGACAAATGGACGATGTGCAAGGCATGGATGCCGTTGTCGGTGGCGTTGGGTCATCGTTTGTCGGCGGGAAGATTGGGGGTTATTTTGGTGATGCGATTCACGCCAGAAGCGTGCAAGTCGAAAGTCAACTTTTGAGAACGCGTGTTACTCAAAGTCTTCCTCAAACCGTCGCCTATTCGGGAAATCCGTCGATGTACTCGGATTTTTTGCCTTCATTGCAATCACAAGGACGGCTTTTCCCGTTTTCGAACTCCGACTTTCCAGCGAAGAATGTCATTGGCGGATATGCCGAAACTACTTTGCGGCGAGGTATGCTAATTGATAGATTCGGTCAGGAAACTGGCCGATATGCGGCCATAGCAGGTACACCTTATTCACAACGATCACTAATCCCGGGAACTCATCTTCAGCCGTACAGTATTTACGAAGTGATGAAACCGTTTGAAGTGGGGGGCGGATTAACTGCACCATGGTTCGGAGAAGAAGGATTCGGCACAGAATTCAAACTTTTCGAAAGTGTTGAGTCACGCGTAAATTCCAGACATTTAAGAAGGATTCCCTGCAATGACTAAATTAGAACTTGCGAAAATATTGCGCGACGAGAGATTTGACCCGCTCGCGTATGAACTCAATGGCGGGTACCCAAGCGAGAAATACTGTCTCGAAGCAAAGGATGGGATTTGGTCCGTTTACTACAGTGAGCGGGGTGAACAATCTATGAAACGGGATTTTCTCACGGAGGAAGAAGCGTGTGACTATTTTCTAAACTGGATTCGACAATCCCGTACAGCGCGACTATAGCCGATGCTTGTCATTTGGAAGGTGTAACTGTAACCGTCCAGGTGCGCAGCGCAAAGGTTGATTGTTTCAACGACGGTAACCAACCAGCGACTTTCGGGTGTACGTTTTTCGCGGATATGTTTTGCAGAAATTCACAAACATCGAGGTGACAACTCGCGAAGTTCGAAGTACACGGCCATTCAGGCCGAATGATCTTTGACAATTGAGCCAAGCTATCGTCAGGAAACGGCCTTTCGCGCGCACCGCGAGCGCAGTCCGTCGGTTTGATTGCCACTACGCCGCTCGCCGTATCGCGATAATCTGCAGATGCCGCCGACCGCCGTGAAACTCGACCGAGAGTTCCAACTTCGCACCCGGCTTTCCTTTAACCGGCGACTGACGCAATGCACACGACTTGTTACCGCCGCCGACGCTCACGCGGTTTTTGTACGGCCCGCAGACCGATCAGTTGTTGGCCATTGAAGTCAGTCAAAGCAATGCCAACAGCGGCACGGTCTACTGGGTCTACGCCGATTACCTGGGCACGGTTCGCGAGTTGCGGACGAACACGAACGAGCGGGCGATGTGGCGGGACTTCGATAGTTTCGGTAACATCTCGCCTAGGAGCGTTCGGCCACATTCACCGCGGCGATGCCCGTCGCGTTCACGGGCCGCTGGTGGGACGCCGAATCGCGGTTGTATCAATATCGTGCCCGCTGGTATGATCCGCACACGGGCGA
This sequence comes from Planctomycetaceae bacterium, assembly GCA_043738845.1. GTDB lineage: Bacteria > Planctomycetota > Planctomycetia > Pirellulales > DASRSE01 > DASRSE01. The sequence goes on along the minus strand of JAYUFG010000027.1, from coordinate 2,076 downwards.
GTTCCTTTCCCCCGACCCGATCCAAGACGATTTTAACAACACGTATCGTTACGTCGGCAACGGCCCAACGAATGGGACGGACCCGAGCGGATTGGCGACGGACTACGAAGCGTTTCGTGGTTTTGCGAAAGCGTGGGGTTTCGATGGATTACTTCAAATTCATCATAAGATTCCACAAACATTTTTCGATTCAACTTCGCAATACGGTAAAGAGTTTTCAAAATGGCTTGGAGACATCGGAATTGGAATGGACGAAGCACGAAACCTCATTCCGCTGGCGAATAAGGCGGGCGTACTGGAAGGGGTTGGTGGTAATGCTCGCGCGATGCATTTGGGAGGGCCAACGGATAAGTCATTAGACCGTGTTGCTGAACAGCTTAAAGACGTTAAAACTTTGAACCTGACGGCCGAAGAGTCTGCCGCGATGGTTCGGGGAATTCAACAGAAGGAAACGAAATTCCTTCGGGAAACAAGGGCGGCACTTCATACTACCGAGACCGTAGCAAAGGTTGAGGCGGAGGCATTTGCAAAGGCGGCGAAATCGGGAAGTAAACTTGGAAAAGCCGCTAAGTTTCTTGGACCGGTCGCAACGGTCGCACTATGGGGCTTGGCAGTTCAACAAAAGGGATCGATCGCGGGTACGATTGACACCGGTGCCGATTCAATCCCTGTCGTTGGTTGGGTTAAGTTAGGGATCGAGTTGGCTGCAGGAGAAGACTTGATCACGGCGGACGGCGTAAATCTAAGCGTCTTTCACAAGGCGGTTGCAAACACCGTGGTTTCCGTATGGGACGGTTATTGGGATTTCCAATATCGACAGCATCAACGGTCGATCCGAGATGTTGACGATGGCGTTCCGTACAATGGGGACTTTTATTTAAGCAATGAATGTTGGACGGGGAATATCGTAGATCGCAACCATAATAACATTGAGTGGATAAACTCGCGAATCTACGTTGGGTGCGCTAATTTTCGTTATGTACAACCCGACGGTTATGTCGAATCTCACATTCCACCAAACGAGCATGGCTATGTAGACACACGATGGACAGTGACTGAGATGCTACGGTCGCGGGAGCCGGATGAAAATGGCAACTATTGGCTACGCGCGAACTTGATATGCCCGCAAGGTGGGTATCGTAAATCCGATTCATGGCCAATTCTCGGTACTGTCACCGTCGCAGGTGTTACAAATGACGCCTACCTCTCCCGCCCGACGTGGGGCCAGCTACAGGTGTTTGCTAAATGGGAGGGATACTATTTCGGCGGACTGGGTGCATCGCCAATCCGGCGAAAATCGTTTGGACCGATCATGCTAGATCCACGCGCTGAGTGAAGTGCGGAATCAAGCCGTTTTTCACGTGTAGCGACTCAAATGTCCGTTGCTTCGCACTGCAATACTTAAATCTGAAATAAACCTTTGCAAAACGATCATGAGATTTTATAACTTTAGACATACGGCGGAATCTTTGTCGTCAGGAACGATGACGGAGTTCGGACGTGATTTTAACCCAAATGCTCGGGACTCAGATCGCGTGTGGTTTGTAGTTCCACCTGTTGACAATTTGTCACCACAAGTGACGGATCAGCTTAGAGACTTCCTCGGTTACGGCGGCGGCGGTCAACTCGGTTGTAGTGCCCGCGCATGGGATCTTCTTTCGTCGTTGCGCCTGGACTCGACTCTCAAGGCCGTTCCCGCGTCCGTCGTAAATTTACAGGAAGAGTTACTTTCGGACGACTACTTCTACATAAGCTCTGAGCAAGTGTTTCCGGTTGTTGACCGAGTGAGGTCCAAATTGAAATTTTATATCAAGGGAAATCCAATCATTGGCGATGTTCGAGAATGGGCTTTACTCGACTCGTCGATTCCGCCACTCGATCTGTTTCGTTGCGACGGCCACAAATGGATTGCTTCAGGCGAGATGAAAGAACTCTTCGAGGCGAACCATATCACCGGATGTACATTCAAGATGATATGGGATACTGATAACCCAATACCCATTCCCGATTGAATGAGATAAACTTATATTCGAAGTGATACGCGGTCGATGCGGGACTGGCCGTCAACGCCACCAA
>JAYUFG010000026.1:0-2887 GCA_043738845.1 Planctomycetaceae bacterium | reverse complement strand
GTCTTTCCACCGCTGTCGTTGCTCTGACGAAACGTTTTCCAGTTCTAAGAACTCTTGTTCCTGCGGCGGCTCATTCGGAAACGCCATCGTCACGTAGGGCGAACCAAGTCCCAGATTGCACAGGGCAAACTCGTCCTCTTGCGGCCGGCCCCACCCGGCAGCCACATTGTCCATCGGCCGCTGCGACGGGAGCAGAAACTTCAAAAACCGCTTCACAAACCATTCCGACAGGATCGCATGATGCGGCATGAAACACTCGAACGTGTTCGGCGTTGTGAACTGTTCGTCCAGGACGAACAACTCATGCAGGTATGTCGTGCCCGACCGCCAATGACCAATGATAAAGACGGGATCATCCGTCAACTTCGTCGCCGCGATTTGCCGCCCAAAGCACAGAACATGCAGCCAACGCCAAAATGAGTTCGAGAGCGATAGCAGAGTGATCGTCAACACCATCGGCCACCGTGACAGCGAAACCCGAAACCGATTGCGTCGTAGCAAACCGATCCAGGTGCGAAGCCGCATCCCGTGCCAAAAGCGAGGGCACCAAAATGGATACGAATGAAATTTATCTTCTTTGCCGCGCGGTTTCGCAGCGGCTGAAGGTGCGAGTTCGGCAGACATACGATTGTAACTCTCGACGACTTTCCACATTCCGAAGTTGCCCAAAATAACAAGCTATCATCCTAGCCGCGCAGCGTCCTATAAATCAAGAGGAGGTGTTGCAATATCTGTATGCGAAGTATGGTCGCGAGCGGGCCGGTTTGACCGCCGTCGTGATTACCTATCGTTCCCGCTCGGCAATTCGCGACGTGGGAAAGGCACTGGGCTTTTCGCTGGATCGAGTCGATGTGCTGGCCAAACAGACAGCCTGAAAATCCTTTCCGCCGAATCACTCCAACACATTGCCCACGACATGCCCGTCTGTGTTTTGCCGGTTTGGTATTGTTGCGACAACGGCCAGGCACCGCCAAGGGGATCACGTTCGTGACGATCGAAGATGAGATGGGCACGATGAATCTAGTGCTGCACCTGAAAGTGTGGGAGCAGAATTATCAGGTAGCTCGACGCAGCCCCGCCTGGATCGCGCACGGCCGATTGGAACGGGAAGAGGCCGTGATTCACGTTGTCGCTCGACGGCTGGAGAATTTGTCAGAGAAACTTCGCGACCATTACGTTGATCTCGCGAGGTTTTCGGTGATGAATAACGATAACGTATTTCTAACTCGGCAACACGCCGAGCTTTTCCAGTGAGGTTCGCAAATGAAGACCCTGTTCTGGAGAGAGGTTCGTGTTCGGGAGTCGGGCGGGGCCGACGTCCACGCCGCAGAATTTCATCACCAGCTTGGTTGCTCCCATGAAGCCCAGGCCCGCCAGAAGTTGGATCATTTGCACCGCGCGAAATTGCTCTGCTCGGGCGGTCGCAAAGTCGCTTTTCTCGAACGCCTGCCAGATGCGGTGATACAGTGGCGCGGCGAAATTGTATGTACTCCCCACTGCTCCCTTCGCACCCAACGCCAAGGCCGCCAGCAAGAATTCATCGAGACCATACGGGACATCGAAGCGGCCCCCTTGGCTGTGCAAGCACAACTGATAGGTCATCAAGTCGGGGTTCGTGAATTTCAGTCCAGCCAGATTGGGAATCCGCGTGCTGGCCAATTCCAAAAATTCGGCGGCGGAAAAATTCACGCCCGTCAGCATCGGAATGTCGTAAAAATAGTACGGGATGTTCGGCGCGGCGGCCGCAATCTCAGCACAACCGGCGACGAGTGCCGCGAGATCGCGGGGCTTGAAGTAGCTTGGCGAGAGGGCCGCCACTGCCACGGCACCGCTCTGTTGGGCGTGCGTTGCCAGAACCTTGGCATCACTCAAGCAGTTCGATCCAACATGGACCACCAGATTCAACTTCGTGCCGCGCACGACCTCACCCCACCGTGTGGTCAGTGCCCGACGTTCTTCCAACGTGAGCGACGAGCATTCTCCCGTGCTGCCACCGATGAAGATTGTGAAGACATTATTTCGCAACAGATGTTCGGCCTGTTTTTCCACGATGGCCAGATTCAAACTTCCGTCGGCCTGAAACGGTGTGTGGGTGGCGGCGACGAGACCCGTCAATTTGTGAGGCATGAGAATGAAAGCTGAGTGATGAATCGCGGGAGCCAGGAGAACATTTTCAACCGGAGACTTCCACGATTAGACTACAGGCACCGCGATTTCGCAACGGGGAAGAAGGCGAATCGGGGCGACTCATGGCCCAGCCTATGGCCAATAAAGTCCGGGTTCGGGCGAGCAAACACCGCCGCTCCTGACGATCCACTTGAACAAAGAAGTCAGGGCGAAATGACTCGCTCACGGGCGTGGTCTTCAATGATCATAAGAATCGTGTGAGCTATTTCTTCTCGATGCGGATTTTCGTTTGATATCCGCCGGGGAATACTTGGGTGGCGTAGTTCGGTTCCATGCCAATGGCCAGATTGAGAACACCCGCCCGGTCAGCGGTGATCGTCGCTTTCGAGCCAACCTTAAAAACCGGTCCGGAGGCACCGATCCGCCCCACCAACGCCCCTGCCGGAATTTGATTAGGGACGTACCAACCATAATTCTGCGCACCGTCGGGCGAACTCATGGCCTGATTACCCCACGGAGTCATGGTGATCATTCCGTCGGCGGTGATGATGATTTTATCACCCTTCTCGACTTTAACGCTGGTGTTTTTCATCGACCGCTGGACGATGTTTGAGCCATCGACATTGATCGACTTGCGAACCTCTTCCTTTTGCGGAGCGAGTCGTTGGCCCCGCTGAATGTCCGAGAGTTTGATCGTAAGTTGACCATATTGGGTTGTGACATCAAACGCCGAGGGGCCAATACGACCGACGATCGTGAA
>JAYUFG010000025.1:0-7619 GCA_043738845.1 Planctomycetaceae bacterium | reverse complement strand
CCGCGTGCGGGACGAATTGGTGGACTTGCTCGATGTTCGCATCTCCTGTCGCAACCGGTACGCGAGTTGTCGCTTGGCGAGCGGATGAAAATGGAACTGATCGCCGCCTTGCTCCATTCGCCCGAAGTGTTGTTTCTCGATGAGCCGACGATTGGTCTCGATGTCGTCGCGCAGCACAATATCCAGCAGTTTTTGCGACACTACCAAGAGGTTCGCAAAATCACGATCCTGCTGACGAGCCATTACATGAAGGACGTCGCGGCCTTGTGTCGTCGCGTCGTAATCATCGCCCACGGCCGGATCGTGTTCGATGGTTCACTATCGGAAATCATTGACCGATTTAGTTCGAGCAAAGTGATCACGTTGCAATTTGCCGATGGCGATCAGCCGACCGATTTGGCGAAATTCGGCCAGATTGAAAAGCTCGATTTTCCGCGAGTGAAAATTCGCGTCGAGCGGAACGAAGTTCCCCGCGTCCTGTCGGCCATGTTGGCCCAACATACGCTCGAGGACGTGAGCGTCGAAGACGCACCGCTCGAAGAAGTGATTGCCGATTTGTTCGCGAGCGTTAAGGAAACTCAACCTGCCTAAAAACCATTCGACGAACGGCTATCTGAAAACAACGACAATGGAAACAATATGAAAACATCAAGCCTCATCATCAGTGTACTTTGCTTGCTTGGGGGACCGCTCGTCGCTGCGGAGTCAAATCCCAGCAAGCCCAACATTCTCGTTATCGTCGGCGACGACATGGGCTACGCCGACGTGGGCTTTCAGAACTGCAAAGATATTCCCACGCGAAACCTCGACGCACTGGCGGCCTCCGGTGTGCGGTTCACCAGCGGTTATGTCAGCGGACCCTATTGTTCGCCCACGCGCGCGGGCTTGTTGACGGGCCGTTACCAAAACCGTTTTGGCCACGAATTTAATCCGAGCGGTGCGACGTCCGGCCTGCCCCTCACAGAGACCACGATCGCCGATCACCTCAAGGGTGCGGGTTACGCAACCGGCCTTATCGGCAAATGGCATCTCGGTTCGCAGGAAGCGATGCACCCGCAAAAACGCGGATTTGACGAGTTCTTTGGCTTTTTGGGAGGAGCGCATAGCTACTTCAATGCTGGGGGCATTATGCGCGGCACACAGCCGATCACGGAACTGGATTACACGACCGATGCGTTTGGGCGGGAGGCGGTGAAATTTATCGAGCAGCACAAAAGCCAACCCTGGTTTCTGTACCTCGCCTTCAACGCCGTACACACGCCGATGGATGCCACCCAGGAACGGCTGGCCAAATTTCCCGACATTGCCGACAAACAACGCCGCACCTACGACGCGATGATGTTGGCGATGGACGACGCCATTGGCCGCGTGCGACAGAAACTCGCGGATGCTGAACTCGAACGCAATACGCTAGTCGTGTTCATCAGCGACAACGGCGGTCCGACCATGCCCGGCACGACCATTAACGGCTCGCACAACAATCCCCTGCGCGGCAGTAAGCGGACCACACTTGAAGGTGGAATTCGTGTTCCGTTCGTGGTCTCTTGGCCAGGACACGTGAAGCCCGGTGTGTTCGATGCACCGGCGATTCAACTTGATATACACGCCACGGCACTGGCGGCCGCTGGTGCGACGGTCAACTCGGAATGGAAACTCGAAGGGGTAAATCTCTTGCCGTACTTGAGCGGTGAAAAAAGCAGCCCGCCGCACGATGCACTTTACTGGCGTTTTGGCGAGCAGATGGCCATTCGCGCCGGTGACTTCAAACTGGTTCGTTATGACGCCAATGCCGACACACTCACGGGCAAACCGAAGCAAGGCGTAACACCAACAAAACTCTACAATCTACGCGATGACATTGGTGAAACCAAAGACCTCGCCGTCACCATGCCGGAAAAAGTCCAAGAATTACAAGCACAGTGGGACACCTGGAATAAGTCGAACGTCAAACCACTGTGGGGTGCCGGGGCACGTGACGACGACGGACCAGAGCCGGGATCGCCCGACAAAACCAAGAAACAAAATAAGTAGTTCCATGGATTCAACTTCCCGCCATCGACCGACTGCACTCTCCGCTGCCTGGATCGTGCTGCGGACCTCCATCGAGGAACGGCTGGTCTATCGGGGCGATTTCATGTTGGGAACGCTGATGCGGTTTCTGCCAATTGTGACGCAGATTTTCTTATGGACGGCCATTTACGCCGCGACCGCCGAAACCAACGATGGTCAGGGGGAAAAGGAACTCGGCGGATATGGCAAGTCTGAGCTAATCGCTTACTTTTTGCTAACCATGGTCAGTCGGGCATTTTCGAGTATGCCCGGCCTGGCTGGCGGCGTTGCTCGCTCGATCCGCGATGGCTCGATCAAAAAATATCTCACCCAGCCGGTCGATATGATCGGTTTTTTACTGCTCGGCCGGGTCGCACACAAGCTGGTTTATTATCTGATTGCGACGCTGCCGTTTGCACTCGTCTTCTTTTTATGTCGCGGATATTTTTCGGGCTGGCCCGACGTGGGGACGCTGTTCGCGTTTCTCCTCTCGCTCATCCTCTCGTTTTTGCTCGGGTTTTTTCTGGAAGCGACGATCGGCATGATCGGCTTTTGGTTCCTGGAAGTTAGCTCGCTGCTGTTCGTCTATATGCTGTTCAGCTTTTTTCTGTCGGGACACATGTTCCCGCTAAGCATGTTGGATCGCGTCGTGTTGCCCGGCGGTTGGACGTTGTTTGACATCGTCGGCTTCACGCCCTTTCAATACTTGGCTTATTTTCCATCGGCCGTCTTTTTGGGCAAGGTGACAGGTGCGGAGCTTGTTCGCGGACTATTGGTCGAAGCGGCCTGGGTCGTCGGACTGATGATCCTTTCCCGCTGGGCCTATCAGCGCGGCGTGAAACGCTACAGCGGTTACGGCGGGTGAAAAGCGATCATCGCAGTAATGCGACGTTCTATTTTTTGATAATTGTCCAGCAGCGGTGAATTCGTTTGTTGCGAAAGTCGGGCGGGACCGTTTGACGGCTAATTTCCCGCGTCGTGACGTCGCCCAGTGCTTCCGGCTGAAATTTGAAGCGGCGAAAATTGGAGGAGAAGAAAATCTTTCCGCCGGGATTCAAATGTTGCAGCACCAATTGCAATAGTTCGACGTGATCCCGCTGCACGTCCCAATCGAAAACGGTCTTCTTGCTCTTGGAAAATGTCGGCGGATCGACAATCGCCAGATCGAACGCCGGTTGATGTCGCCGGGCATAATATCGCAAGAACTCTCGGGCGTCATCCCGCACGAACTCATGTTCAGGTCGGTGCAAATCGTTAAGCTTCAGGTTGCGCTGTGCCCAATCGAGATACGTGTTGGAAAGATCGACGGTGACACTGCTCGCCGCTCCGCCCGCCGCTGCGTAAACGGAAAACGAGCCGGTGTAGGCGAACAAATTCAACACTCGTTTGTCGGCGGCTTCCTTCTCCACCATCGACCGCGTGATACGATGATCGAGAAACAAGCCGGTGTCGAGATAATCCGACAGATTGACCTCGAAACGATGTCCGGCCTCTTGCACATGCAGGACGGCATGTTGGGCCGCCTGTTTTTCGTATTGGCCGCGACCAACTTGCCGTTCACGACGTTTGAGGAAGATGTGGTTGCGGGGAACCTGCAAAACCTCGACGACCGTTTCAACCATTTGCTCGAGCCACATGCGTTGCTCGACATCGGTCCGATCATGGGGCCGCTCATATTCGGCAATCGCCAAGTGGTCGTCGTAACGATCAATGGCTAGCGGAATCTCCGGCACGTCGCGATCATATAGCCGATAGCAAGTGATCCCCTGTCGTCGCGCCCATTTGGCCCAGTGTTTTCCCATGCGGACCAAGCGATTGCGGAGTGCGGCCGACTGATCGTTCCAGGTACGGCGCGACGGTCCCGAGGTTGACGATTCGACTCGCTTCACTTCGCCCGTCAAAGACGCGGTAATGTCGTTTGCCGTTGAATCGTCTTCCGTTACGGCGATTGAGTTTTCCTCATCATCTCTATCGTCGGGCGAATTGTCATACGGCGACGATTGCTCGATGTCCCATGTGTCGTCCTGTGATGCTTGATGATCATGTTCGACGTCACCGATCTCAGGTATTGCCAGCGTCACAATGTCGGCGGTGATTGAATCACCTTTCACAACGGGCGGTACTACGTTTTCGCTTTCGCTTTCCGGTTTCGTCGTCTTCACTGTTTTCGGGGCCGTCGTCGCAGGGCCTTTTTTCCATAGGTGGAATTCGAGCAATCGACACTCGATGGCACCATTACGAAGAAAAGTTTTCTTCGCCGGTTTCAGGCCGATCTCCTCTGCCGCTTCGAGATTGCCGGTAAAGATAAAGGCGTTGTAACCCCGCCAATGCGATTTCAACACGGTGCCAATGCGTTGATAAACCAGCCCAATTCGCGAGGCTTTCATCCGTTCGTCATACGGCGGATTGCAAACGAGCGTACCGGTCTCGGCGGAGGGACGCAATGCTTCAAAGTTTGCGACCTCGAAACGTAGGTCATTCAACACGCCCGCCTTTTGCGCGTTCTTCTTCGCGACCTCGATCACGTTTGCATCCAGGTCGCCACCGAGAATCGGAAAAGTGAGCACCTCGGTTTTCGCAGCCTTAGCTTCGGTCAAAAGTTGTTGATGCAACTCGTCGTCGTAGTCTCGCCACCACATGTAGCCAAACTCGCGGCGAATCAATCCAGGCGCGATGTTCCGCGCGAGCATCGCGGCCTCGATCAAGAAAGTTCCCGACCCACACATGAAATCGACAATGGCCGATTTGCGATCCCAATTGCTCAATGCGAGAATCCCGGCGGCCAAAGCTTCGCTAATCGGGGCTTCGGTCTGGCCCGTGCGATAACCCCGTTTGTGAAGCGAATCGCCGGACGAATCGGCATACAACGAGGCTTGATTTTGATTGATATGCAAATTGATTCGCAGATCAGGATCATCCCGATCAACACTCGGGCGGCAATTGAACTTATCCCGAAACTGATCGACGATCGCGTCCTTGGTCAGTTGGGCCGCATACAACGAGTGCGTGAGAAACGAACTATGCACCAGCGGGTCGATGGCCAAAGTTCCGTCGGGTTCAAGCCACTCGGCCCAATCGGTCGCTTGCACCCGCTCGTACAGTTCTTGCTCACTAGTGGCGGAGAACGACGCAATCGGTTTGAGAATGCGGATCGCGGTGCGGCACCAAATGTTTGCCTTATACAATAACCGCTGGTCCCCCTGAAAATGGACCAACCGGCGGCCGGGCACGACCTCTGTCGCGCCAATTCCCTTTAGCTCGGCGGCTAACACCTCTTCCATGCCTGCGACCGTCTTAGCGAGTAGGGGAAACTGGTCGGACATAGGGGAACCGTGAGGGTGTGGACTTGGCGTTTCCTCCAACTATAATCTCTAGCTGGCTGATTCGTCAGTCAATCTCGTCGAATGTCTGCAAAATCCTCCCGCCCATTTAACCCCTGGAGAACCTGTTATGACCCCCCGCCCCCTCGTTCCTTCCTTCGTGGTTTTGACATGCTTGTTGTCCTGTGGACTGTTCGCGGGCGAATATCTCAGCGGAAAAAAATGGGTTGAGCCGAAGCTCGTGACCGCTGGCGAAGGAACGCTTCCACCGTCGGATGCGATTGTGTTGTTTGACGGAAAAGATATGTCGGCTTGGAAAGAGAGCGATAAATGGATCGTCGCCGAGGGCGTGGCGACCTCGGCCAAGACTAGCATCCACACCAAGCAGGAATTCGGCGATTGTCAGATTCACCTCGAATGGGCCTCACCGACGGAAGTGAAGGGCGACGGACAAGGTCGCGGCAACAGTGGCGTTTATATTCAAAATCGCTACGAAATTCAGATTCTCGATTCATACAACAATCCGACCTATTTCGATGGTCAAGCTGGTGCTCTGTACAAGCAACGTCCGCCGTTGGTGAACGCCTGTCGCAAGCCGGGCGAGTGGCAGTATTACGACATCATCTTCACGGCACCACGATTCACGGAAGACAAGAAACTAGAAAAGCCGGGCTACGTGACCGTCCTCTACAACGGGGTGTTGGTGCAAAATCACACCGAGATCGAAGGCACAACTTCCTATAACGAAGCACCCGCCTACTCGGCTCATCCACTCAAGCAGCCGCTGCAATTGCAGTTTCACGGCAACCCGGTGAAGTTCCGCAACATCTGGGTGCGAGAACTGTAGTTGGACGAATGACCTAATGAATCTCCGACATGCGAATCGTAGGTCAGGCCTTTGGCCTGACGATAGTGGACATTCCCGTCCGCAGCAATCGAAGCAGTCACTGTCAGGCCATAGGCCTGACCTACTCTTTATGCGTTAGCCGTAAGTCAAACGTATCAGCGGTAACTTGCCGTAGCGAAACGACAGGGTGCCACGGATATCCTAAAATCTCCGGGAATTTCTCCCGGGGATTTTTTTTATTTCGCCGCATCATTCGGAGCAGAAATGTTTGGTAACGCGGGCACCTTGCCCGCTCCTTTCCCTGGCACAACTTGGCCCGGGATCGACGTCGTACCGCTGGGAGTTAGTGCGATTCCTCGTTGTGGGGCGGGCGCATGGACCTGAACGACGCCTTCTTGTTGACCCCTTAGACTGATCACGGCGATTCCATCCTTACCGTAAATTTCAATCGCTCCCGCTGGATGCCCGGCCGCTGGATTATGGCTGGCTGGATCATTGGGGACCAAGGAATACATGGAACCCATCCGGATCAACGATTCGTGATTTGCCCCTCGGACGTCGATTTCACCACACACAATTCTGTCGGCGAAAATCTCGTGCGACAATACGACGTCGCAACCCGGCTTTCCGAGTCCCACGATTTTGTCGGTTTGTAACTCCTCGACCTTGAGATCATGGCCGGGATAAAGTTTTCCCCGCATTCCGATCCCCAACGAAAAGAACAACAAAGGATAAACGATCCAGCGTTCGCGATCCGACATGAAAAACTCCGCAGGAATTGAGAGGCAGCCGAACCAACATTTTACTTGATCGGCGAGTAGTCGGTCGGCGCGAGGAACTGCGAAATCACTTTGTCCACGATCTTGCCATCTTTTTCGGATTCGTCTCGGGCGGTCTTCCAATCGGGATCGGCCTGAAAGTCGCTCCATGATTTTTTAGCCGCTTCCCGGCTCGAATGAGCCAAGATGTAGACCAGCGTGTTCTTGGCGGCGTCGCCGTCGGTCGGTGTCCAGTAACCGACAAGTTCCATGCCATGTTTCACAAACAGCCCGTTCGTGTGTTCGCGAAATCGTTTGTGCAGTGCGTCGAGGCGACCCTCGGCCGTGATATAGGTCCGTATTTCGAACACGCGATTCTTGGCTGGGTCGGGTGCTGCCTTGGCCGAGGTGAGCAGCGTTCCCAAAATTCCGCCGGTTGCAAGCAAGATCGCTCCACCAATGAGCGAGCGCACAGGCTTAATACTCCGTAAAATAAGCTGGGACATGGCGAGTTCTCTCCAAAAAAATCGTAGACCAATGAAACGACTTAGGAACAGTCCCGAAATAACTTCCCGGTTTTGCGATCTTAGGTTAGCAGCGACGCGCAGCGGAGCGAGGCGAAACCGAAATGGCCGCAGGGACGCA
>JAYUFG010000024.1:0-2891 GCA_043738845.1 Planctomycetaceae bacterium | reverse complement strand
TCGAATTCACACCAAGCTCGTGGGAACGGAGTAACCCTTGGCCGCCGTGCTGATTGAAATTGCCGACGCGGTGGTCACGGCGCTCACGGCCAGTACATTCAGCCAGCCCATTTCCGTCGCCCGAAAATACTTCGCCAACTATGAAATCAAAGACCTGGAACCAACGGCCATCGTCACCGCCATTCCGCGAAACACGGTGAGTTCGCCCGCCTCGCGAACGACCTGCCAGTATGACCACACGATAGACCTCGCGGTGCAAAAGAAGATCAGCGGCAGCGACGAAGACTTGGACGCCTTAATCGGACTGGTGGACGAAATCGAAAAGTCGCTGCGGTTGCGAACAATTACGACCGGCAGCAACCAAGCGGCGAAGTGGATCGGAACAACGAGCGACGCGGCTTACGACCTCAAGCATTTGGAAGAAAAGCGGGTCTTCACAACGGTGTTGTCCCTTACGTATCGAGTTGTGGAGTAACAGATGGACGGCGAACATTTCAAGATCGCTCGGCAGGACCAGCAACTTAAAAACGTCGCTGTCGGCCAGACCGTCGAACAATCCGACCCGATCTACTTCGCCAAAGCGGCAGGCGGATCGGTGATTGCCTTGGCGGGCGAGCCGATGACCAACCTGACGTGGTGGGGATCGCACAATGGGGTCGATTACGTCGGAATCGTTGACTCAGGCACCGCCTTCAGCACGCCGATTTCGGTGCCGAGCGGGCAGGCGATACCCGACATTTGCTTCGCCTACCCCTGGCTGAAAATCACCGTCGATGTGGCGGGCCACCTTCAAGTCTGCCTCAAGGGCTAACCAACGCAGAGGACCGTTCAATGGCATCCTTCGTACTCGGCTACAACGCCAAGCTCTACCGCAACACGGGGACACACGGCTCGCCCACCTGGGTCGAAATGACGAACGTGAAAGACCTCACGCTCAACATGGACCTGGACGAGGCTGACGTGACGACGCGCGGGAACGCTGGTTGGAAGGCCAACGTCGCCACGTTGCTCGACGGGTCGATTGAATTCGAGATGGTCTACGATCCGACCGACGCCAGTTTCACGGCCGTGCAAACGGCGTTCTTCACCCGCGCCGCCATCGAGTTCGCCGCAATGGACGGACCCATCGCGACGACCGGCTCGCAGGGACTCAAAGCGACCTGCATGGTGAAGCAATTCTCGGTCGAGGAAAAGCTGGCCGAAGCATTGACGGTCAAGGTCACGATCAAGCCGACGTACTCCGTGAACCCGCCCGCTTGGTACACCGCGCCGTAGTGTAAATCCGAAACTCGAATCTGAAATCCGAAACACGTATGAAAACATTCCAAGATACTTCGGGCCACGAATGGACATTAGCCATAACCATCGACGCGGTGAAACGCATCCGCGATACGCTCAAGGTCGATCTGCTCGACCTGTTCGGCGGCGAGCCACCGTTGCTCACGCGGCTCGATACGGACGTGATTTTGCTTTGCGACACGATTTTCGTGGCCCTCAAACCGCAGGCCGATACCGCCGGAATCACCAGCGAACAGTTCGGAGCGGCACTCGGGGGCGACGCGATCATCGCGGCCCGCGACGCCTTCATGGGGGCACTTGCCGATTTTTTCCAGAGCCTTCGCCGCCAGGAGGTGGTGAAGGCGATCAGCAAGCAGACGGAACTGGTGACGGCAGCGGTAAAGCTGGCGGGCGAACGAATCGAGAACCTGGACGTGCCGGAAATCCTGTCGCGAACCTTTGGCGATCCATCTTCGAGTTGGCAGGCGTCGTCGGGATCGACCCCGGACCACTGACGCTGCGGGAATTGTTCTGGATGGCCGACGGACGGCGACGGGACGAATGGGACCGGACAGCGAACCTCATCGCGGCCTTGTTCAACGCCGCGCCCGACCCGACCGGCAAACGCAAACCCCGCCAGCCGAATGAATTCCATCCGTTCCACCGACCCGTGAAACCTAAAAAGATTGTCGTGGGTATCGAGGCCCTCAAAGTTTTTATCCGCAATTGAAACCAATGGCTGACTTCGGCTTTGAAATCAAGAGTCTGTTTTTCGACCGGGAAGCGGTCCGCAAACGGGTCAAACCGGGCAGTGCCCGCGCATTGTCGAAGGCGGGTGCCTACGTCCGGACCTCGGCCCGGTCGAGCATCCGCAGTCGCAAAGCGGTCTCCGCCGCCGGTTCGCCACCGAGCGCCCATACAAAACGGACGCCCAACCTGCGGACGATCTTCTTCGCCTTCGACCCTCGGAGCGAGTCGGTCGTCGTCGGTCCCGTGCGATTGAACGGGCCGAGCAGTGTGCGGGTGCCGCACATTTTAGAAGTCGGCGGCGATGTGACATTGAACCAAGTGTTGATCGGAAAGTCGTGGTTGACCGGCAAGAAACCGACCAGTGCCCGGCAGCCGGTCCGCAAGAAAACGGTCAAGTACGCCGCTCGCCCCTTTATGAATCCGGCGCTTGTGGCGAATCAATCGAAACTCCCCAGCCTGTGGGCGAACTCCGTGCGATAGGTGCAACGTGGCGGGTGCCAGTGAAATTCGAGCCGGTGCGGCCTTCGTCGAAATCTTCGCCAAGGATTCTCGCCTCGTGAAAGGTCTGGCCGCAGCCAAAGCGAAGCTCACGGCCTTCGGCACGGAAGTCGCCGCCATTGGCAAACGGATCGCGACCGTCGGCCTCGGTGCGTTGGCGGGAGCGGTCGGGGCGGGAAAAATCTTCGCCGACATGGGGGCGGAATTGTTTCGGATGAGCCAGAAGACCGGGATCGCCGTCGAATCGTTGTCCTTATTAAAGGCAGCGGCGGGCGAAGTCGGCGTGGATGCCTTGGAAACGGGCCTCAAGAAAATGCAAAAGGCAATCTTCGGGTTGGCCAAAGGAGCGCCCGAGGCGGTCCAGA
>JAYUFG010000023.1:0-2895 GCA_043738845.1 Planctomycetaceae bacterium | reverse complement strand
TCGGGTTCGCTCGCCGAAGCTGGCGATTCATGGGCGGGCGATTCATTCCCAACAGCCTGTTTTTCCATGCCGTTTTTGGACAGCACCCGAATCGTCGCTGATTGTAAATTTTTGTTGGGACACCGAACGGACAACTCCACTCGAGAACCTTCCAAGACGGTCAGTTGGCGATTGCCATCGGCCGGTTCCGCCGCCTCAAGTTCCTTGGCATAGTCAGGCGGAGTCGCAGAAAAACGGGCCTCAACGACCGGCAGTGGAATGACCGACAAGTTCGACCAATCGGTGTCGGTATCGTTCAGCACCGCGCGAAAATCGACCGTTTCCAACAAGCGAGCCAATTTGCCTTCATAGACCGTCGTAGCAGACGTCGCGGTGTCCTTGTCACTGGCTGGGCGGGTAAGTTTTTTCAACGAGACAGGCTGCCAAGTGTCCCCTTTGACCGACGTCATTTCAATTCGCCCCTCGTCAGGCAACGCGCCCGAGGCGTGAATCTCAAACGTAATCGGCAGACCAAATGGCCCCCGATATTGCGTACCCTGCGGAGTAAGTTCTTTCGTGTCGGCCTTCACAATGATTTTGTCGATGCGGGTGTTGGCCGGATACCGAGCATCGGCCAAGACAAATCGCTTCGCAAACGCCAACGTATGTCCCGGCCAAATTGCCACGACGGCAATGAGTGCCAGGAGTACAACACCCAATAATTTCGTGCGGGTTTTGAGCGGGCCAGTAGGAATCCCTTCCATGAATTTCCAATCACGGCCAAAGTCGGCGACATAATCAACAACCGCCGTTTGCAATTGGCGAGAACCCCAATGGGCGGCGTCGGGTGATTCAAACTGCAACGCGGCGACCAGTTCACTATCGAGCTTTTGGTGTTTTTCAACGAGCAGTGCTACGTCGATTTCCGTTTCGCGATGACCCAACCAAGGCAGCACAAACTTTTTTGTCGCCCAAGCCAGCGCGGTGATGTACAGCACCAACGCGACAACTCGCTGCGCAAGCGTCATCCGAAACGTCACATCCAATACAAACGCCCCGCCCAAGATCGCCAGCACTGCCAATAGCAATCCGCACAAAGCCGTCCAGCGGCGAACGCTGCTGCGGCGTTGGCACAGTAGGGAAAGTTCGCGGCGGATATGTTGCAAGCGGGACATGATTAGCGAGTTGTGACGATTAAAAATTGTAATCTATTTTTCAATGTTCTCTAAGCACGGCATTACGGTAAGTGAATCAATTTGCGAATCAACCATTCCATCAACATTAAACCGATCAAAATGGCAAAGGCCAGCCAATTGTTCCACAAGGAAGTTGGCTTAATTTCGTATTGGGTTTTTGTATTCGCTTCCAAATCCTTGGGCAAGTTCACGACCGTGTCGAGCGTGTAGTCTCGTCCGCCGGAAACTCGCGCGATACTCTGTTCTAGTTGCAGATCCCGCTTCGTCGTCTTGCGTTCCGCCGACAGGCTTGAAACCTGAAACGTCACGTCGTTCGTTTCGCCCGTGATCGGATACTTGACCTGCAAGCGGTGTTCACCGGCGACCGTGACCGGAAACCGGGCTTCATAAATCCCCTCGCGAACTTGCGTCGCACGGAGAGATATCCGTTCCGGGTCGCCCGGCTTGCCCTTGGGCAGGATCAACTCGGCCGCAATTTTGTGGTCGGCAATTTTGTCCTCGGTCAGAGCTTGATAGTTCGCGTCGTAGGCTTCCACGGTGAGCGTTACCTTGTCATCTTCTTTATACTGTTGCGCGTCGGTTCGAGCGACAAATCGTTTTTGATCGCCGATGGCATGACTTTGACCGAGGCGATGAATCATTTGCCCCCAAAACTGACGGTAGTACAACTCGCCATATTTTCGCCGCATCCGCCAGGTCTCGTTGAAAGCAACATAGATCACTTCGCCACGTCCATAACGACGGATCGCAATCAACGGCTGATGCGTCCGTTCGTCATTGCACAAATCGGTCGGATGCTCCGCCAACACGGTGGCCAGGGAATGTTTATTGGCGACCGGTTGATACCAGGGTAACGCACCTAAATTGCCCCACGCTTTAGCATTTTCTTGAATCGCCGGGATCGATTCTCCCCCTGCCCCCAACTTCATAAAATCAAATTGCGCCGCCGAAGGTGTTAATTGCAGCCGGAAATCTTGTTGATCTTTGATCTTCGCGTCGGGGCTCAGTACGACGGGCAACATGTCAGCCAGTGGCGTCTCGGCCAAAACGCCCGGCCCAAATCGGGGACCGGCGATAATCACTAACCCGCCGCCGAACTTTTCAACGTATTCTTTGGTCATTTCGCAAAAGCGAGTCGAGAGACTTCCCGACGGCATGTCGCCGATAAAAATCACATCGGTCGCAAAGAAATCACTTCGCTTCGGAGTGAGCGTCGGGAGGAACAACTCGTTCGTTTGGCGAACTTTCGCATCGGCCGAACGGAGGAACGTGCGGAAACCACGCTGACCGACGAGCGGATCGCGGTGAAAAACCTCTTTGATAAAACGCCACTCCCAGGTCGGCTCGTGTTCGACATACATCAGCCGCATAAAGTCGTCGTGAACGCGAACTTCTCGCTCGACATGATTGACGGCCATCGGGACGCCCTCCGCCCCGACGACGAACAAGTATCGTCCCGAAACTTTGGGAGTGAATTCAAATTCTTCACGCGGATTACCCGGCCGCAATAGGACGTCTCTTTGACCGACCAGAATCTCATCCTTGGCCGTGGCATCGCCCAATCGCTGAGCGGTCACTTTGACCGCAGCGCGACGACCGTCAAGACCGCTGGGATGGAGAATCACCGTGACGCTCGACCGTTCGCCTTGTTTCATCAGGGGTGGGGCGTCGAGTTCCATCGACATCCCGACCGCTTCCATCGGGCCAACCCCGACCGTAT
>JAYUFG010000022.1:0-2898 GCA_043738845.1 Planctomycetaceae bacterium | reverse complement strand
TGAACAGATCGCTCCGGCGGGAAGTTATCGCCGGGGTCGTGATACGGTCGGCGACCTGGACATTCTCGTGACGGCGACTGACGTCGCGGCGGTGATGGATCGGCTGGCGGCGTTTCCCAATATCGACCAAATCCTCGCGCGGGGCGAGACGAAGATGTCGATCCGCTTGTTGAGCGGTCCGCAGGTTGATTTGAGGGTTGTGACCGCCGAGTCGTTCGGGGCGGCGTTGCAATACTTCACCGGGTCGAAGGAACACAATGTTGTTTTGCGAGGGATGGCCAAATCACGCGGGCTGAAGATCAACGAGTATGGCGTCTATCGGGTCGAGGGCGATCAGGAAACGTACATCGCAGGACGGACGGAAGCGGACGTTTATGCAACATTGGGTTTGCCGCTGTTCCCGCCGGAACTACGTGAAGCGCGGCAGGAATTCAAATGGGCTGAACAAGGGCCATTGCCCAAACTGATCGATGTCGGCGACCTGCTGGGCGATTTGCACATGCACACGACCGAATCGGACGGTTCAGCCTCGCTCGAAGAAATGGTCGCGGCGGCGCAAAGTCGCGGGCTGCAATACATCGCCATCACCGATCACTCGAAACGGGTGAGCATGGCCAATGGCCTGGATGGAACACGGCTGTTGAAACAATGGGAGCAGATCGACCGGCTCAATGAAACCTTGAAAGACTTTATTGTTCTCAAAGGGGTCGAGGTCGATATTCTCGAAAAAGGTGGGCTGGATATTGAGGACGAAGTGCTGGCCCACGCCGATTGGATTGTCGCCAGCGTACATTACGGGCAAAATCAACCGCGTGAACAGATCACGCGGCGAATTGTCGAGGCGTTGGAAAACCCCCACGTCTGTGCGATTGCCCATCCGACGGGGCGAATTCTCAATCGGCGTCAATCGTATGATGTCGATTTGGAGCAAGTCTTTTCGGTCGCGAGTCAGCACAACAAACTGATGGAGATCAACGCTAATCCCGCTCGGCTCGATCTGGATGACGTCGCCGCGGCTTCCGCAAAATCGCACCGAATTTTGCTCGTGATCTCAACCGACGCCCACAATCCCAACGGGCTGGATTGTTTGAGATACGGCGTGTTACAAGCCCGGCGGGCAGGACTTACGAAGGACGACGTTGCCAATACGCGAACATGGCCAGAGCTGAAGAAGTTGCTGGGAAGGAAGTAGCGGGTTCGTAGAACTTCCTGGGCATTGTAAATTGAAAGCGTCAATCCCTATTGTGAACAATTGGTGACGTCAATGTCAATTGATGACGTCAGCCTGAATTGCAGCGGTGTAGCGGCGACCGGTCGTTTGCTGTGCCTGGACGTAAATGTCGCCCTCTCGGTCAACCATGCTCACGAACTGCGTGTCGAGACACGCCTGTCGATACCTTTCAGCCAACGAAAACGTTCCTTCTCTTCGATGGGCAGAGTGCGGCGTTCGCTCGCTTTGCCCAGACTCTCTGGCTCGCGATCAAAAAACTCCGACTCCACAACGTTCGGTCGTGTCTTACACGATCAATAGACCCGTGTCCTGCGCGAGCAACACGACGGGCTGATCGCACCTGCGGCGTTTTGTGGCAATCCGATGCGGCTGCAAAATCCACTCGGGCGTAACCGCATCATTGTCACAAAGCCGATACGCCGCGAGCGTCTCGTTCCAGCCTTCGCAGGCCGCATGGATGCTGGCTTCCGGGTTCTTTGCCAAGCCTTCGATCACCTTTACGCTCCGCTTGCTCAAACGTTTGTCGCCCAGTTCAACGCCGTTCGACGAAGACGATTTCACCACGGAGGACACGGAGTTAAGACGAGGAGAAAAGAGGATTGGAAAAATTCTTCTTTTAATATCCCACTCTGAATGTCTTCCTCCATGTTCTCCGTGGCGAGTTTTGACCTGTTTTGTACAAAAAGACGGCAGCGTTTCTGTCCGATTGTTTTTTACATTTTCCTGGGCGTAACTCTTCCTTGTACGCGCAACGGAAGCCCCTGAATTCGCAAGAATCCTTCGGCGTCGGTCTGATTGTACGAGCCGCCCCCTTCCATGCTGGCGATCCCTTCGTCATACAAACTGTTCGGACTGCTGCGGCCATCGACCATGATGTTGCCCTTGTACAAATTCAGACTCACTTCGCCCGTCACGTGCTTTTGCGCGTCGCGAATGAACGCCAAAAGGGCGTCCATTTTGGCCGTATACCAAAAACCGTAATAGACCATTTCCGCAACTTCCGGAGCGAGGCGGTCACGCAGGTGCATCAAGTCGCGGTCCATCGTCAATTGCTCGATGATCCGATGGGCGTCGTACAAGATCGTCAAGCCGGGTGCCTCATACACGCCCCGACTTTTCATTCCGACGAAACGATTTTCGACCATATCTATCCGACCGATTCCGTTCCGACCACCAATCTCGTTCAGTTCTTTGACCATCGCCAGCGGGCTGAGTTTTTTGCCATTGAGGGCGACCGGAACACCCTGCACAAAAGAAATTTTCACGTTCTCAATTTTGTCGGGTGCCTTTTGCGGCGAAGTCGTCATGCCGAAATCAACCACTTCGACGCCGTTCACGTTCAGGTCTTCGAGCTGGCCTGCTTCGTAGCTAATGTGCAAACAGTTCTCGTCAGAACTATACGGCTTCGCAACGCTGGCCTTCACGGGGATATTTTTCGCGGTGCAATAGTCGATCATTTCCCGTCGGCCGGGAAATGTCTGGCGAAATTTTTCAATTCGCCACGGGGCGATCAACTTCACGGCCGGATTCAACGCCTCCGCCGCCAGTTGAAAACGACATTGATCGTTCCCCTTGCCCGTCGCTCCATGCGCGTAGGCGTCGGCACCAACTTCTTTTGCCACGTCTAAACAAACTTTTGAGATCAGCGGGCGGGCGATCGACGTGCC
>JAYUFG010000021.1:0-2900 GCA_043738845.1 Planctomycetaceae bacterium | reverse complement strand
ACATACCGTAAGACATTGGGTGCCACGGTTGGCTTGTCCAACCGTGCAGAACGGTGGATTTCTCGGCAATTCTCACTGCTGGACAAGCCAGCAGTGGCACCCTCCAGACTACCGATTATGAAACATTGATCGGCCGTGGGGACTGTTCCTAATCATCCTCCTGGCTTGACTTGTTTGCTATAATGCCCGTGGAAACATGACATCCGATCCATCGGCGGTTCTATCGCCGCTTTTGCCAGTATTTGATTTCGTTATGCCACACATTTTTTCGTCAAGCCGATTGCGTACTTTATGGAACGCTTTGCCGCCGCTGAGACGGGTGGCCTGCGTCGGTGCCCTATTATTCATGATATTCGCTCCGGTGTTTTCAATACTCCAAAACCGCACCCGCTATCATCCCGCCACCCAACTCACTCCCAGGAGACCAAATATGAAAACCGAATTTGCCACGTTTGGAGCGGGCTGTTTTTGGGGCGTCGAACAAAAGTTCCGCGAAATGCCGGGGGTCGTCGAGACGGCAGTGGGCTACATGGGTGGTCAACTTCAACAACCGACGTATGACGATGTTTGCACCGACACGACGGGGCACGCCGAAGTTGTGCAGATTGAATACGATCCAGAGCAAGTGACCTACGAACAGTTGCTCACCGCTTTTTGGCAATTGCACGACCCAACGCAGGTCAATCGCCAAGGGCCTGATTTCGGCAAGCAATATCGCTCGGTGGTTTTTACACACTCGCCCGACCAAGCTACTTCCGCCGAAGCATCCAAACAACGACTGAGCGAAAGTGGACAGTTCAGTAAGCCGATTGCGACGCAAATCGTGCCGCTGCCCGCGAGTGAATTTTGGCGGGCGGAGGATTATCACCAACAGTATTTGGAGAAGCGGGGGTTGGGAAGTTGTCACCTATAGGGGATCGTCAATTGAATTCGGGTCCACGTCAGCGTATGCTGCG
Organism: Planctomycetaceae bacterium; assembly: GCA_043738845.1. Taxonomy (GTDB): domain Bacteria; phylum Planctomycetota; class Planctomycetia; order Pirellulales; family DASRSE01; genus DASRSE01. The sequence goes on along the minus strand of JAYUFG010000021.1, from coordinate 1,944 downwards.
GTTTCGAGGGGCGGGCGCGGAGGTATTCGTCCAGGCGACCATCTTCACTCAGGCTGGCCGAGCGAAGTTGTAAAATGACCTCGGCACCTGCCGGTTTGTTCCCAAATATTTCCGTCCCCTTCACCGCAGTTTAACACACCCTATCTCAGTTCTCCTGTTTGACGTTTTCCACCACACACCCTCCATCGCAAAAGCTGACGTACTCCCACATTGGTCTCCCTTTGTCTAGTTTTCAAATTTTAGGATTGACTTCATTGTGAGAAACTGCGACTCTAGGCGGCCCCCACAATCCCCAAACACGATGTTTGGCCGATTGTTAACGGACTGACGGGGGAAAATTCGTTTTTCGCGAAGGTGATAAGTCATGGACGCGACCGCACTCGCTCTCAGTTGGTTGTTATTCGCCCAGGTGCCCGCCAGCCCGTTCAGCGGGAACTATGGCGAAGTGACAATTCCCAGCACCCGACAAGCGGCTCCGCCCGCGATGATCCAGGACGATAACGTCAGCAATGATCGGCCCGCTTGGAATGGCGGCGGCGCGCACGGCGGAACGAATCGCGTCGTTCCAATTCAAAACACGGCACCCGCCTGGAATGGCGGCGGAAGTCAATCCGAATCGACCGGTCGTTTCAATACCAGTGATAACGGAACGTACCCCAACAATAACCTTCGGGCCACGACCACTGGCCCGGTCTTAGGCAATGCGGCGCAGAGCACCCGCGCGGCCGCGTCCACCGGTCGCTTGTTCGGCTTACGTCGCGCGGGCGAAACGGCGAATTCTGGGAACAATTTTTCGAGCGCGCTGTTGGTCCCCCTGGCTAGCCGTTCCGGTAATCGGCTGCCGAGTGAAGTTCTGGCTCACGCGATGTCTCCACCGCAAGGTTCCAATCTGGCCGGTCGCCAGGTTTCACTCATGGAAGTTCTGTCGCGAACGACGGATCGTAAACAACAATTCAAAGCGACGCAGGCCTATTGGCGACTCCTAATGGCTGAGGCCGAATTTTATTGGCAAGCCGACGAAGCTGAGCGAATGGAACAGATCGTTCCGTATAAAAAGGGGAAAGTCAGCGACGAGAACGCACTCAAAATGGCCCGCAATGCAGCCTGGGGCCGGTTACGTGAGGCAGAGTTGCACGTCTTGACGGCGCAACACGAAGTCGCCGATTTGATTCGTCTCGACGATTTTGAGATGCTCCCGTTGGCGGCCGATCAACCTCTTATCGGCCCATACAAGAGTTATTTTCGTGAGTTATTTGCCAACCGCGAGCCGCCCGGCCATACCCGATTGATCGCGGCCAATTTGCCAGTCCGACTGAAACTAATCGAGACGCGGACGGAGGCAGTTTTCGACGCGGCCGATGGCGTACGGCTGGCCGTCGATGAACACAATGGAGGGCAGTTGGAAGTACGTGCGCTGGTCGAGTGTATCAATGACCTGCGCGAAGAACGTCACGATTTTCTGATGGCCGTTCGCGAGTACAACGACGACGTTGCCGAATACGCGATCACCGTCGCCTCGCCCGGCGCGTCGAACGCAACCTTGGTTGGGATGATGATTAAGACGAACAATCTTTCGGCCCAACTGCCGCGAACTCGACTCGATAACAATAGCAGTTACGGTTCTCAAAACGGTTATGGCAATAACGGCCAGAACTATGGAAACAATCAAAACTACGGCAACGGCACAAATTACGACAGCGGGCAAAATAACAACGGGTCGCAAAATTACAACAACGGGTCAGGCTATAATAATAGTGCCCCCTCGTCGACGTTCGGCAATCCGAACAGTCAGCGACAACCGGCTCGCTCGGTCCGCCCGACAGATTATCAAGAAGAATCGAGTACGGAGATTTTGCGACGTCCCGCCACATCGGTCTCACCGTCGAAGCGACGGGATAATTCTGCCTCACTGAACGATGATCGGTCAACCTTTGCGGAACCGGC
>JAYUFG010000020.1:0-7658 GCA_043738845.1 Planctomycetaceae bacterium | reverse complement strand
CTGGTCGAATTATTCGACTTATTCCCCGATAGCTCAGTTGGTAGAGCAGCGGACTGTTAATCCGCGTGTCCTAGGTTCGAGCCCTAGTCGGGGAGCTTTTCATAAGTTGTTGCGGGGTAATCACTTAGGATACCGGCTGACGTTCAGCCGCGCGGGCTTTTCCCGAATCGCAAAACGGTACATACCGTTTTGGCTCATTTTCGGGAGTCTAAAATGCCCAAGTTGTCAAAGTCTCTGCCCAAGTACCGCTTCCATCGTGTGAGCCGTCAAGCCGTTGTGACCTTAAACGGGAAGGATCACTATCTTGGCCCGCATGGCACCAAGGCCAGCAAAATCGAGTACGACCGTCTGATTGCCGAGTGGCTCGCCAATGGCCGACGTACCCCGACTCCGGCCCCAGAAGAATCGGGAATCACGATCACCGAATTACTGGCCGCGTACATGGTTTGGGCGAAAGGCTACTATCGGGATTCAGACGAATTGACGAATACGATTCTCTCCGTGGCCCCGCTCAAAATCCTGTACGGAAGGGAACCGGCGGCCGAATTCTCTCCGCTGAAGCTGAAGGCCGTTCGTCAACAGATGATCGAGGGAAAGCACCTACCCCTAAAGGACGGTGAAAAGCCGTTTCCCCTCTGCCGGAACGAAATCAATAAGCGGACCGGACGAATCAAACGGTTGTTCAAATGGGGCGTCGAAAACGAACACGTTCCGCCGTCCGTATTTCTTGGGCTACAGGCCGTGGCGGGTTTGCGGCGTGGTCGTTCCGAAGCCCGCGAAAGTAAACCCGTCAAGCCGGTCCCCGATGCGTTCGTCGATGCGATTGAAAAGCACGTTGCCCCGCAAGTCTGGACGATGGTTCAATTGCAGCGGATGACCGGAAAGAGACCGGGGGAAGTGACCACCATGCGGACGTGCGATATTGACGCTTCTGGAAAAGTTTGGGTGTACACCCCGGCGAATCACAAGACGCAGCATCATGGGCACCAACGGCAAATTTACATCGGCCCGAAAGCGCAGGTCATTTTGCGGCCGTGGCTGCGGACGGAATTACAGGCGTATTTATTTCAACCGCGTGAGGCCGTGGCGTGGTCAAGGGAACAACGGCGGCTCGCTCGCAAGACTCCCCTATCGTGTGGGAACCGAGCCGGAACGAATTGCAAAACGAATCCGCAACGTGTACCGGCAGAATTTTACGACGTCAACGAATATCGAAACGCTATTCGCCGGGCTTGTGATAAGGCCGACGTCCCCCAGTGGCACCCGCACCAATTACGCCACAATGCGGCGACGTGGTTACGGAAGGAATACGGGCTTGATGTCGCGCGTTGCGTCCTGGGGCATCGTAGCGCGGCGGTAACGGAAGTCTACGCTGAGGCCGACTTCGGAAAAGCACGTGAGGTTATGGGAGTAGTTGGATAATCGAACGAATCGAGTACAATTTCAAACGTCGGGTTCGCGGAGTAATTTACCGCCACAATCGGCCGTTAGTGGGAAGCATCATCGCCCATTGACGGCCGGTTGGCCCGACTCAACAAAAGGATGAAGAACGATGAATATGGAATTTGAGGACTGGTCGAAAAAGCTGGATGACACGGTAACGCTTTGCTCTATTTTCTGCGGTCCGGGATTCGATGAAACCCGAATCATCGGATATGCCCGCGAATTGAATGCGTTCCTGAATTGTGTTTCACAAGAATGGCTTGACGGAGAGATTGCACGACAAGCGAAAGAACAGCTCGCGGAGCATGTTGAACCCCTTAAAAACGGATTTGCCACGTACGTCAGTTGCACTGAAGGACATGAATGTGGCCTGAAAAAGCCTGTCGGTGAACGGTTGTCAGGCCGCATGCCTGACCTACGACCAACTACTTTTCGACGGAAAATTTATGCACGGTGGTGGTGCGATACGTTTCGCCCGGCCGCAGAACGGTGGTTGGAAATTCCGGCCGGTTCGGCGAGTCGGGATAATGCTGCGTTTCTAAACAAAAAGCAAAGTGCTGTTTGTTTCCACCGTTCGCGGGTGTGCCGTCGAGAAAATTGCCCGTGTATAGCTGAATGCCCGGCTCCGTTGTGGAAATCTCCATCACGCGGCCGCTTTTCGGTTCTTTCACGCGAGCGGCGGGCGACAGCTTTTTCAACTCTTGATTCCGCAAGACAAAGCAATGGTCGTAACCGTGCGGGCCATTTTCGTCTTTCTTGAGTTCGCTAATTCGCTCGCCCAGGGCGTGCGGTGTGGTGAAGTCGAGGACGGTCCCCTTCACTTCGGCAAACTTTCCGGTCGGAATCAGCCCTTCATCGACAAGACAATATCGGTCGGCCATGAGTTGCACCTCGTGGGCTAAAACGTCGCCTGAGCTGGCACCGCCGAGGTTCCAATAACAATGGTTCGTCAGGTTCAATACGGTTGCCTTGTCGGTTGTCGCTGTGTAGTCAATTTTAAGTTCGTTCTGATTGTTCAAGGCATAAATGACCGTCACGCTCAAATTGCCGGGATAACCTTCTTCTCCATCTTTGCTCGTATAGGTGAACGTCAGTTGTTGTTGATCGGCTTTTTCTTCTGGCACGACTTTCCAAAACACGCGGTCGAAACCTTTCGGGCCACCGTGCAGATGATTGCCGTGATTGTTCTTCGCCAATTTGTCGTAGACCGTTCCATCCAGTGTGAAGACCCCTTTGGCAATGCGATTTCCATAACGGCCAATCGTCGCGCCGAAGTGGGCACCACAGCCGATGAAGCCCTCGACCGAATCAAAGCCGAGATTGATGTTCGCCAGCTTGCCCTCTTTGTCGGGCGTTTGAATCGAAACGACGGTCGCACCGAAATCGGTCATCTTAAGAATCAAGCCCTTGGCATTGCTCAAGGTATACAGCGTGGCTTGTTCGCCCTCGGGCGTTTTGCCAAATTGACTTTTGGTGATACTCACGGCGGAAGGACTCCCTGTTTTATCGGTGGTAAATGTTGGTTTGTCGGTGTTTGTTTTGATCGGCGTACCGATGTTTGGAGTGGCTGGTTTTGGGGTGACTGGAACACCGGCCACCGCTGTTTTTGCCCCGCCACATACGCAAATCAGCGAAATTGCAAGCATGAGGCAGCCGGCCAAAACATTGAGGAAAGTTTGAGACATCTGCGGCTCCTGTGGGTGGGGCGAAACATGGGCAGCGTGTGGTGCCATTATGCCGGTGCTGGCAGGCGATTGTAAAGCGTCGTGATTTTGTCGATGAGACCGCGTACTAACCAGTGAATTTTGCGAATAGCGCGTTTTTTCCGAGTGAACCTTTCCGGGCGATTTTCCCGTCAGGCGGGCCGGAAATAGTTCGTGTTTTTCTACGATTTTCCCCTTGAAAGAGTGGTGATTCCGAAGAAAAGTCAACGGAACGCTTGCCCTAATTGGCATTTGTGGACAGAATGGATATGTTCGCAACATTCTATTGCGTACCAGTTCGGCGTTGGTCCGATTCGAGCGCAGGACGCGTTCCCTTGGTTGGTATTGGTGTAGATTTCCTACGACCATTGCCCTGCGTTCCTCACTCATCACCCCAACACCCTTGTTGCTTATGATTTGGTTCATTCGTCGTCGGTCGTGGTTGTTGACCACATTGGTTTCCTGGGCAGTTTTAGGTTTCGCGAACGTTTCGTCGGCCGTTCCGCCGACGACCGATACGTTCGTGCGGTTTAATACGACGCTGGGGAGTTTTGACGTAGAGTTGTACGATTCGGCAACTCCGATCACGGTCACTAATTTCTTGACCTACGTCAACGCCAACACCAATAACTACAATAACTCGTTCTTCCACCGGCTAGTTCAGGGTTTCGTTCTGCAAGGTGGTGGATTTAATTACGACGGCACAAACGTCAACCCGATCGCGACGAACGCCCCGATTGTGAACGAGTTCTCGGTAACTCGGTCGAATTTGATTGGAACCATCGCGATGGCCAAAACAGCGGCCGGGCCAGATTCGGCGACGAACCAATTCTTTTTCAATCTCGCCGACAATTCCGCCAATTTGGACAATCAAAACGGCGGCTTCACCGTTTTCGGAAAAGTCGTCGGCAGCGGAATGACGGTCGTCAACAAATTGGCGGGCGTATCGCCCAATATGGCGAACGTTGGCTTCGCTCCCGCACCCGGTTTTGCATCTCCCTTCGATCAAATTCCGCTCATCAATTATCCGGCGAACAGTCCCGCCCCTGGCCCGTTTTTTGAAATGGTTTCCAGCGTCACGGTCCTCCCGACGAATCAATGGAACTTAACTGGCGGCGGCACGTGGGCGACGGGAGCGAGTTGGCTCAACGGAACTTCGCCGAGTAGCACAGGCGCGAAAGCATTGTTGGCAAATAAACTCGTTGGGGCGGGAAGCATCGACCTCGGTACGACGGCCCAAACCGTAAACACGCTCGAATTCGCCTCTGGAAGTAACAATGGCGCGTACACGATCACGGGCAACGGGGCGGGTGTGTTGACGTTAAGCAGCGGAACGAACACTGCCACGATTCAACTCGACAGCACCAACAGTGTCGCCCAAACGATCACTGCACCGGTTTCTTTTGCGACCTACACGACGATCAATAATCAATCGGCGAGCAGTGCGAAACTTGTCTTGGGTGGGCAGCAAAACTACACTGCGGGCGTCACCGTTTCCGTGAATAATAGTGCCGTTGGTAGTGGTGCAGTTAAATTCCTCAATGCCACGACGGGCGCGGTGGGAGCAGGAGTGTCGCTCTCCGTGGCCAGTGGAAACAGTCTTGAACTGGCGGGAACCACGAGCGGAACGACCGGCGTCGCCCTGGCCAACACCGGCGCATTGACCGTCTCTGGTACGAATCAACAGGCGTTAAGCATCAGCGGGACGGGCACGACAACAGTTGCGACGGGGTCGGCTATGACCATTGGCACGACGGGGATCACGCAAAAAACGCTCTCCATCGGCGGCACTCTTCGTAGCGATGGAAACACGAATTTCGCGACCGCGTTTAATCCCGCCTCGGCTGGCTTGACAACGATCAGTGGCAATACCGGCAGCGACTTGGCCATTGTCGCCGGTGGAAACGCCAAGCTCGGAACTGTATCGTTTACCTCCGCGACGGGCGGGTTGAATGTCGCCGCTACTGGAAACTTGATCGCGGGCAACATCTCCGGACAGGCCATCGTGACCGTCAATGGCACCGCGACGCTGGGCAACGTTGATGGCACGGCAATCACGGCGACGACGTTCAATGGCACAACGACAGTTGGCAACAATGGCCTCCTCACGGCCAATCGGGTTGTGCAAAACGCTTTGAACATCAACGGCACTAATACACTGAACGGTGCCAAAGTGACGATTGCCAGCAGCACCGGCTCGCCGAATGAGATTGCGGGCCTCGATTCGCAGATTAGCATCTTGTCGAGTTTGTCGATAAGCAAAAGTGCGGGCGCGACGCCGACCTACTTTGGCACGCTCGATGTTCAGAACAACGATCTGTTCGTGACCTATACGACCGGCAACGGCACGACGGTTTACAACAATCTGCTGGACATGATTCGCAGTGGGGCGAATCGAACCAATCAAGGCGTGGTACAGTGGAACGGAACGGGCCTTACCAGTTCAGCGGCGGCTGGCAACCCGTCTCTGTACGCCCTGGGCGTGTATGACAACGCCGCGCTCAATGCGAGCGGTCATGGTTTTGGCGACGGCACAACGTTTCCTAAATATCATGGCACGGTGGTTGTTCAGCCGAACACGGTGTTTGTGAAGTTCACCTACGCGGGCGACACAAACGGCGACGGCATCATCGATATCAACGACTATCAAGCCGTCACGACGAACATCAACACCGTCGCAACCGGTTACTCCCACGGCGACATCAATGGCGACGGCGTCGTAAATCTCGACGACTTTCAGCCCATCGACGTCAATATCTCCAATCCGGTCGCCAACTCGGGTCTCAATGGCGGACTGAATGTGGTTCCGCTACCTGAACCCAGTTCGTTCGTACTGGCGGGGCTGGGCTTGCTGGGATTGTTACTTGCCCAACGTCGTCGTGTCCGACGATAGTTCGCGAAATGCTACCTGCGAATGGCGAAGCAGTTCCTGATAATCGGAGCATTCAATCTCTTCGCCCATTAATTCAATGTCGTAGTCTCCGTCGTAGCCAGCATCTTGCAGGGCGGCGATAATCTCCTTGAGGGGCAGCTTTCCTTCACCCAACCGACAGCGATTGTGGTCGTGATTGGGTGGTTCTTTGCGATCGGCCAAGTGTACGATCCCGATTCGGTGGGCCAAGTCGGGCAGCCAATCAATCAGGCCTGGCTCCTCGGCCACATGATATGTATCGAGCGCGAGACACAGTCGCGGATGCGAAACCTTGTCAAGTAGATCGAGCGTCTCCTTGAGGGTGGTCAGAAAAGTACATTCGGCCGCACATTCCGAGTGCATCGGCTCGACCGCCAGATTGACACGATGCTTTTCCGCTAGTGGGGCAATTTCCTTGAGGGCATCGACCGCGAGCCTCCGGGCGTGATTTTGCGTGTGGCCTGCTCGACCGCCACTATAAACAACCAAGGCAGGTGCATTTAGTCGCCCGGCCAATTCGATGGCCTCGACGGCGTCTTCGATGCTGTCGCGAAAAGAGCGGCCATCGCTCCCGGTGAAACCGCCTGCCCAGATTAGATTGGAGACCTTGAGACCACTTTCGGCCAGGAGTTCGATTCCTTTTTCTTCGCCGAAATCGGACAGTTTTTGCCGCCACACGCCGATAGCAGTGATCCCCGCCTGGCGATATTGCAAGACGTCCTCCTCAAACGACCAACGATAGGTCGTAACTTCACTCATCGAAAGGCGAGCCATCCGTGTCGCTCCTAACCAAAAAGAGGCGGGCGAACCGTCACCGCGCCAAGGGTGGATAGTATCAACGAAGTCCGGTCGGCTGACAAGGTGCTGGAATAATCTGTCCCGCCCACTCCGATACTACTGGCAGACTCGCATTACTTCGATATTCCTGTCAGCATTGGTCATTGGGGCTTCGTCAGTGTTCATTCGCGTCAACCATCCAATTTCTATCCAGAGTCGTATTCTTCTATGTTCCACCGCAAAAAACGCCCCTTGGGCGAGGTTGAATTGAACTTGACCGCGATGCTCGATATGGCGTTTCAATTGCTTGCGTTTTTCATTTTGACTTTCAAGCCCACCCCGACCGAAGGTCAGATTGACTTGCACATGCCGTCCGCAAACGCGGCAAGGGTGCGTCCCACGCCGATAACCGAATCAAATTATAACAGTGGTCTTGATGTGCTACGCATCACGCTCGTCGGCGATGCAAACGGTTCGATTCAGACGATTTTCCTCGGTGATCGCGAGGTAAAGCGACCCCAGGATTTGAACCAGGAGCTTCAAACGTTACTTGGTCAGGTCGATTCTCCGTTCGTGCAGGTCATTCTTCAGGTCACGCCCAATGTTCACTATCAGGGGCTGATGAGCGTGATTGAAAGCTGCGCAAAAACGACGCTGGCCGACGGACATTCGCTGCGCAAACTATCTTTTGTCGAAGTTTCGGCGGATCGTACGATGTAGAAATCGTTATGGCCCGTACCATAAAAATTGCAACATTGCGATTGACCTGAGTTGAGTTTTTGGCGACAAATCGTCGATCATGAGCGACAGGTCGCATTTACCGA
>JAYUFG010000019.1:0-7682 GCA_043738845.1 Planctomycetaceae bacterium | reverse complement strand
TGAACCACCGACCGCACCCACCCGCCGCTGGTATCGACTCCACTGGGTCACCTGGCTGTTCGTGATCGTCGAGATCGGGGCGTTGGGGTATTGCCAGTGGGTGCCGCAGCTTGCATGGATTTATGGTTCGGTGTACACCTACGAGATGACAAACCACGGGTGGCCGTTGTGCGAAATCGAAGAAATCGGAAGCGGAGTCTGGGGCGGCCCGTTGCCAATGGACTATGAGTACACGTATTTTATCCCGTCGCTCATTATCAACGTCCTGTTCTGGCTGTATCTCCTAACTTCGATTGCGTTTGTTGTGGAAATGCGAATGCGACGGTCGAAGCGATGGCAGTTTTCGCTGATGGACCTGTTGAAACTCACGGCCGTCGTCGCCGTAGTCCTTACGCTCGTGGTTCGACGCGGTGAAATTTACGAAGCACTTTGGGGTGCTGCTTTGAAACCCAGTTTGGCTCTCGAACGAGTTATTTTCATGTCCCCAATTTTCCAGCGATACGCACATCTCATTTGGTCCATTTCCGTCATCCTCATCCTCTTCGGCCTGGGTTGCGAGATCTACACCCTCGGAAGTTTCGCCAGTTTTGCGACCCGTCGTTTATGGTCATTTACGCGGCCCGCCGCGAACGACAATAACGAATCGCCGACGTGAACACGCTCGCCGTTACTATCCTTCTCCGCGTCTCCGCGTGAAACCTGTTTGTTTTGCTGGAAACGATTTATGCCTCACGCGGAGGCGCGGAGGAGGTTTCTTTTTATCGGCCAAATTTTGTCGAAGAAGCATTCGCCATTTTCCGCCAATCTTGCTACAGTGCAACGATGCCCCCCGAACCATCACCCCCACCCACCCGCCGCTGGTTTCGATTCCACTGGGTCACCTGGCTATTCGTGATCGTCGAGATTGCCGCATTCGGTTATTGCCAGTGCTTCTCAGAGGATTGGAACTACGGCATGGTCACATTTAGGTTTTTCGGATGGCCAACCATTTGCGTTCGCCAAATTCATACATTCAAACAATTTGGGCCTACCGAATTTGAGTACCAATGCGTTTATTTTCCGCTTTTTGTGAACAGCTTGTTTCTCTTGCTGCTGGTTATGTCCACGGCGTTCGTCATCGAGTCACGAATGCGTTGCGAAAGACGATCTCAATTCACGTTGTTGGGCCTATTGAAACTCACCACGGTTGTCGCCGTCGTCCTTACCCTGGTGGTTCGCCGTGTGGAGATTTACAAAACAATTTGGGCGGTTGGCTTGAGACCCAGCAGGTTACTCGAAAACGATCTCGACCTCCTCAATGATCAGCAACCCGCATACCTCGCCTGGCCCGTTACTGCGATCATCCTCTTCGGACTGGTTTGTGTGATCTACGCCACGGGTTCGCTGGCCTACTACATGGCCAGTCGCCTGTGGAAAGTCGCCCATCGTCGCGTGTGAATAAAGTGAAATATCCGCCGTAGGTCCGGCCTGCGGCCTGACTTACGGCACTACACCCGGCCGGTGCGAATCGCGGTGTTAATGACGTCCACAAGCCATTCCGTTTCTCGATCCGACCGTCCGGCGAAGGCCGCCGTTTTACGACCCTTCACGGGGAACAAATGCAAAACGGGAAACGGCGTGTCGGGCATCGAGAGAAAATGCAGCCCGATCTCACAGTGATCAAGCGTGTTTAAGTCGAACTCGTGGCGTTTCGTGAACCATTGGCCCATATCGGCGATGAGCATTTTTCTACCAGCCAGGGTGATCGTCCCTTGCCGCGCTTTGAATGCGACGGCACACAGAATGAATGCGATTGCAAAGACCAAGGGCAAGGCGATATACAACCACGGCCCGCCCCCGTTGGGATCCTTCCAAACTTTGTCAGACCACAAGATCATGGCGACAATGGGGATGCAGGCCGCGACGATTCCGGCGAGCAACAAACCAATCGAGTGTATGTTCCAACCGATGGGCGGCAACGTAATTACCACACCCGCAGTATCGCGCCGAACGTCGATATCGCTTCCGTTGGGCGGATTGTCCAAAGTTCCCAAAGGGCGGTCAGCCGCTGGCGATTGATTAATGTTCAATTGGAATTTCCTTTAGAATGTATTCGTGAAGTCACTCTATTTTTACTTACGTTGCAATCGCGACCAGTTCTTAACGATGTCGTCGTGCATGATCTTGCAAAGCTCCGGCGAGAGTGGCTCAACCAGGCACAAGTCGTCCAAATAAACGCTGTACACATTCTTACCGGTCGGTTTCCCTTTCTCGTCAAGAGGTTGTCGAACGATAAGTTGATCTGCCGACTTGAGATAGCGTTTGCGAGGAAATGCCCACGGACCAAGCAGGAATTTGGCGACGACGCGATCTGCCCAAACTTCCAGCGTCGTTCGGACGAATAACACGATGATCGAAACCAGGATGCAAATCACGGAGATCCCGAAGAGCTTTCCTTTGTGGTAGCTCAACGGGCCAATGAGGTCGAAACTTGCCGTTGCCAACGAACCTACGCCAAACAAAAAAGCCAACAAAGCCCAAACATACGTCATCGGGTCGGTTGTGAACCGATACTCCACATGGTCCGAAAACACCTGAACGGTCGTTCCGTTCGGCAAGTTGGTAGCATTGTCCGGCATGAGATGGCTCCAAAACGGCTGAGGATTCGAGAAAAGCGACTGCTAATATACCAAGCCGTCGTGCCCGTCGCCACTCTTTTGGGCCGCGAAATCCTTGCCACCCGGCATGACGCTCGATTATAATGAAGGGTCTCTGGAATCGCTGTCCCTGGAGCATTGGAAGATGTCTTACTTTTGTCGGATCACACGAGCGAACTGGTGGGCCTGTTGCGGGCTAATCCTCTTGGCCGGGACGCTGCGCGCCGAGGACAAAGCGGCCGACAAGGACAAGAAGATTCCCGATCAGGTCAGTTACTTTCGCGACGTCCGGCCGATTGTCCAGGATCAATGCCAAGGTTGTCATCAGCCCGCCAAAAAGGGTGGCGACTATTTGACCACGACCTATACCGGTCTGTTAAAGGCGGGGACGACGGAGAAACCGGGCGTTATTCCCGATAAGCCGGACGAAAGTGGACTCTATAATCAGATCGTTACGAAAGATGGCAAGGCGGAAATGCCGAAAGGCAAACCGCCGCTGCTCGAATTTCAAGTCGCCCTCATCAAGAAGTGGATCGAGCAGGGTGCCAAGGACGACACTCCCGCCGACGCCGGACCAGCCGTCGATATGGCTCATCCGCCGGTCTACTATGCTCCGCCGGTCATTACGGCGGTGACGTTTTCCAAGAATGGTCAATGGCTGGCGATTTCGGGCAATCACGAAGTCTTGTTGTATAAGGCCGATGGGTCGGAATTGGTCGCGCGACTCGTCGGTTTGAGTGAACGCATCGAGGCCGTCGCGTTTTCGCCCGACAGTTCGCGACTTGCCGTGGCAGGCGGTTTGCCGGGACGGATGGGAGAGATTCAAGTTTGGGATCCGGCGGAGAAGAAGTTATTGCTGTCGAATCCTGTCACCTATGACACGGTCTATGGGGTAAGTTGGTCGCACGACGGAACGCGGCTGGCTTTTGGATGCAGTGACAATACGGTCCGCGCGATCGACGCCAAGTCGGGCGAACAGGTTTTGTTTCAGGGTGCCCACACTGATTGGGTTCGCGATACGGTCTTTTCCAAAGACTCGACACACTTAATGTCGGTGAGCCGCGACATGTCGCTGAAATTGATCGAGGTCGCCACACAACGCTTCGTCGATAATGTGACGAGCATTACGCCCGGCGTGCTGAAGGGTGGCTTGGCGTCGATTGACTTGAATCCCGGCAAGGACGAGGTCGTGATCGGCGGATCGGACGGCGTTCCCAAAATGTTCAAAATTTATCGAACGGAAGCTCGCAAGATCGGCGATGATGCCAATCTGTTGAAAAAGTTCGAGGCCGTCCCCGGCCGGATTTTTTCCGTTCGCTTTAATCACAATGGCTCGCAAATTGTCGTCGGCAGCAGCAATGACGCGACGGGCGAGATTCGCGTTTACAACGTGGCCGACGCGAAAATGATTTCCAAACTGGCGGAACCCACGGGGCCGATCTATTCGGCTGCGTTTAATGCCGATGGAACGCTCGTCGCCGCAGGCGGTTTCGATGGCCAAGTGATTTTAATGGAAACAGCCAGCGGAAAAATCATCAAGAAATTCCCACCTGTCCCGCTTTCGCCAAAACCGGCCGCGAACAAAACGGCGGGGAAGTAAGCGTTTGACCATTGTCGTCTTTCGCTCCGCGAAAGGACGAATTTTTTACGATGCGAAAGCAACACGAACACAGAATCCACGAAAAGCACGAAGCTATGCAAAACATTACCCGTCTTTTTTTGCTTGCTATCATCGCGCAAGCGACGTTTGTTGTTGCGGCCGAACCGCCCATCGCCCCGCCGTCACCCGATGCTGCTGCACAGGCTGAATCTCTCCCGCCCAATACGAAGCTAGTCGCGATTGAAGCTCGACCAAACGCGATTGACCTGAAGGAGCCGTTTCAATACTCGCAATTGCTCCTGACCGGGAAACTTGAAAGTGGCGAGACGCTTGATGTCACGCGAATCGCCAAGCTCGTTCAAACGTGTGAGCAAGTGACCCTTTCGGAAAACCGACTGGTTCGCCCGAAGGCCGACGGTGCTGGCAAGCTCGCGTTTGAACTGGCCGGGCAAAAGATCGAAATCGCGATCAAGGTCTCCGGACAAGAAACGGATTATCACGTCAGTTTTACTCGCGATTGTATGCCGATGATGTCGAAGCTTGGCTGCAATGCGGGTACGTGTCACGGTTCAGCCCAGGGCAAAAACGGTTTCAAACTTTCGCTCCGGGGTTACGACGCCTTTTCCGATTATCGCGCGTTGACGGACGACTTGGCGGCCCGGCGGTTTAATCGCGCGTCGCCGGAACATAGTCTCATGCTGATGAAACTGTGCGGCATGGTTCCTCATGTCGGCAGCGTCCTCAGCAAGCCGGGCGAGGCGGGTTATGAAATGCTAAAGCAATGGATCGCCCAGGGTGTTCGCTACGACGCCGACGCTCCTCGCGTGAGCAAGGTCGAAGTCCTTCCCAGCAATCCGATCATCCCGCTGCCCAAGATGAAGCAGCAGATGGTCGTCCTCGCGACCTACACCGACGGCTCAATCCGCGATGTGACGGCGGAGGCTTTCGTCGAAAGTGGCAACATCGAAGTTCTCGAAGCGAACAAATCGGGCGTCGTCACCGCACTCCGCCGGGGAGAATCGGCCGTTCTCGTACGTTATGAAGGGAATTACGCCGCGACCACAATCACCTGCATGGGCGACCGGAGCGACTTCGTCTGGAAGGATCAACCGACGAACAATTACATCGACGAATTGGTTTACACCAAATTACAAAAGGTCAAAACATCCGCGAGCGGGCTATGTACGGACGCCGAGTTTATTCGCCGCGTCTATCTCGACTTGACCGGTTTGCCGCCGACGCCCGCCGACGTGCGGGCCTTTCTCGCCGACACCCGCGATATGAAAACGAAACGGGACGAACTGATCGACCGCTTGATTGGTGGTGGAGAGTTCGTCGAACATTGGACGAACAAATGGGCCGACCTGTTGCAGGTGAACAGCAAGTTTTTGGGCGAGCAGGGAGCCTGGGGCTTTCGTAATTGGATCAAACAGGCTCTCGCCCAAAACATGCCGTATGACCGGTTCGTGTACGACATCATCACGGCGAAGGGAACCAATCTCGAAAATCCGCCCGCTTCCTATTATAAGGTACTCCGCAATCCGGACGACGTCATGGAGAATACGACACAGTTGTTTTTGGCGGTGCGGTTCAATTGCAACAAGTGCCACGATCATCCTTTCGAGCGTTGGACGCAAAATCAACACGGCGAATTGGCGGCCTACTTCGCCAAAATCGGCCGTAAGGAAGACCCCCGCTTCGCCGGAAAAAAACTGGGCGGCTCGGCTGTCGATGGTGCCACACCGCTCGTCGAGATGATCTACGACACTAATAGTGGTGAAGTGAAACACCCCAACACGGGCGCAGTGATGCAACCAAAGTTTCCTTATTCGCACGCGGACCTGGCGGCACAAGACGCCACCTTGCGGGAACAACTGGGCAAATGGATCGCCTCGCCGAAGAACGAGTATTTCGCCAAAAGCTATGTGAACCGTCTGTGGAGTTATCTGCTCGGGACGGGTTTCATCGAACCGGTCGATGACATTCGCGCCGGAAATCCTCCGTCGAATCCTGAATTGCTCAATCGGCTGACGAACGAGTTCATTGGCAACGGTTTCAACACGCAAGAAATTTTCCGCCTCATTTGCAAGTCGCAAACGTACCAACGGTCCGTCGCCACGGACAAGTGGAATGTTGACGACACGGTGAACTACTCGCACGCCGCCGCGCGGCGGCTCTCGGCGGAAGTTCTGTACGACACGATTTACGCCGTGACGGGTGCCACGCGACATCTGCCGAACATGCCAAACAACGCCCGAGCGGCCGAGCAACGTGACTCCGGCATTACGTTGGGCGATGGTTTTTTGGAGCTTTCTGGTCGTCCGGCTCGTGAAAGTGCTTGTGAATGCGAACGGTCCAGCGGTGTGATGCTGGGACTCGTATTGAATTTGATCAATGGCCCCACCATGGCCGACGCGATCAATGAGCAGAATAACGCGATTGAAAAACTCGTTGCGAACGAAAAGAACGACGCGAAACTGGTCGAGGAACTTTTCCTCCGCGTGCTAAGCCGCCACCCGACCGAGCCGGAAATTCAAGCGGGCGTCACCACGTTGCAAGCGTCCGACGACAAATCGAATTTGGCCAAAGCCGAAGAGACGTTAGCGTCCTATGACAAAACGCTGGCAACGAAACAGGCCGAGTGGGAACAGCACGCCGGTTCCGCAGTCTGGACGCCGCTCGAACTGACCGACGGCAAATCGGCCGTTGGTGCGACGTTCGCCAAAGAGGCCGAGCAGACGATTTTCGTCGGCGGAAAATTGGCTCAGGACACCTACACACTAACTTTTCCCACCGATCTGACGAACATCTCCGGCGTGCGGGTTGAGGTTTTAGCCGATGACCGCTTGCCGGGCAAAGGACCGGGCCGCGCCGATAATGGCAACTTGGTCCTGAGTGAACTGCGTCTTTCGGCG
Source organism: Planctomycetaceae bacterium (assembly GCA_043738845.1). GTDB lineage: Bacteria > Planctomycetota > Planctomycetia > Pirellulales > DASRSE01 > DASRSE01. Next base: position 531 of record JAYUFG010000019.1, on the reverse strand, counting down.
GCGTCCAAAACGGATGCTACAAAAACGCAAATGGGAATATTCAGCCGAGCCGTCGCCGACTTCAGCCAAAAAAACTTTGACGTCGCCGCCGCCATTGATGGTAAGCCCAACACCGGTTGGGCCTTGATGCCCGATGCGGGCAAGACCGTCGGCAAGAATCACGTCGCGATTTTTGAACTGAAAGACAACGCTGGGTTCGATGGCGGGACGACACTGACCATTGCCCTCGATCAGAAGTACGCCAACGGGACGCACAATCTGGGAAAATTTCGCGTCTCGGTCACGAACTCTCCGCGACCGTTGGGCTTGAAAGGGCCAGCGGCGAACATCGCGAAGTTATTGACCGTTCCCACCGCAGATCGCACCGACGCTCAGCGGACCGAACTCGCGGCCCACTACCGCACTCTGGACGCCGATCTAGTGCGGCTTTCGGCCGACGTGCTAAAGCTGCGTAGCCAGCAATCGAATTTGCGTTTACTCGGGGCACAGGACTTAACCTGGGCGTTGCTCAATAGCCCGTCGTTTTTGTTC